>SKYW01000034.1 GCA_007127695.1 Balneolales bacterium
TCTCACATGGATGCGGACCAGGATCTCGTCCCGGTCGTGCGAGTTCACGGTGATCGATCCGCCAAAAGTGCTTGCATTCAGGTACGCGGGCACTTCCACGCCCACCCGCTCCGTGTGCCAGACCGGCTTGTCCCGCAACTCATGTTCTTTTCCACCACCCAAAACGATGGAGAATTTCCCGGTTCCGTCGGCGGAAAAAGCTCCGGAGAGTAAAAACATGGCTGCTATGAGTATGAGAACCCATCCTTTCCAATTCATATGTCACTCCGATTTCATGTGTGTTGCACACTGGTAGATTTGCTGTTTTTCCGGATATACGCAAGAGCCCGGCAAAAGTTTTGATTATTTCCGGTTCAGGCGCCAATATCAGAAAAGCCGCCCGAAGGTGGAAAGTGCCGATTTACGTCGTATTTTGAAGCAGAGCAGCATGGTGCGCTCATCGCAATCAGAACACCTGTGGGAAAAACGACCCGTTCCAATACGTACCGATCATCTTCATCCCGATCATCTTCATCCCGATCATCATGACCGATTCCGCCCGCAACAAATCGACCAGGCTCGAGGTGCTCATCGGTCTGTCCCTCTTCGACCCGGGTCAGGTCTCCCGTGAGGAGATCAGGGCCTACCGGCAGTTCGCGATGCGGCAGGAAAGTTCCGGTGGCATTTCCGCGTTGCCCGGCCGGCACCCGGACGCAGGGAAAATCCATGAATGGTATGACGCCTTCATGCCGGACGGCATCAAAAAAAAGGCGTCCAGGATCGCGGCACTGCTTTCTTTTGCAACCGTCGTTGCCGGGGTCCTGGCTTTCGCCGCCGGTGCGGGCGCGGCGGGCTATTTTTTCCGCTACGATGGCACCGCCCCCATCAACGTACTCCCCGTGCTGGCTATTTTCGCCTTGCTGCCGATCTTCCTGCTTCTCTTTTCTGTTGGATACGCTTTGTGGCCCCGGCGTGGCTCCGGACAGATCCCCATGATCTTCTGGTGGATGCAATGGCCGCTTCGTTCCCTGTTCCGGAAGGCAGGAAAAGAGGTGCCGGAGGGGATGCGGCACGATCTCTCCGAAAGCTGGCTGGTGCATTCCACCCCGGCCGGACACTTTCTCAGACGGAATCTGCAGATGGCAGGGATTGCCTACATCATCGGCGCCCTGCTGTGGGTCCTGTTCCACGTGACCACGACCGATCTGGCATTTGCCTGGAGTTCCACCCTGGAACTGCGCGGGGAGACACTCCATACCATAACACGCACTATTTCGGCTCCCTGGCGGGATCTGGTGCCTGCCGCTGTCGTTGATGCCGAAACGGTGGAGGCCACCCGGTTTTACCGCGCGGACGGAAGCGACTACCGTGCGGCGGCGTCGGGACGCTGGTGGCCGTTCATTTTCATGTCGATGATGGTTTACGGGTTTCTTCCCCGGGTACTGGCTTCACTCTGCTACCATTGGCGGTTCCGGAAAACCGTTGATACCGCGATGGTTACCTCCGATTCCGGAAGAGAAGTTCTGGGATTCATGGAAGAGGCGCTTGTCAGTGTCAGCAGCGATGACCGCAACAGGACTGTTGCTGCTGCTGGTCCAGGTGCAGAATCGCCTGTCCGCAACTCGGAAAAAGGCGTCGTGCTGGCTTGGGGACTGGGTGATATCGGCACCGCCGGTATCCGGAATGTGCTGAACCGGGAAATCCTCTCAACAGTTTCACTGAGCGGTCTGCACAGCTTGGCGGAAGACCGCAAATCCATTGCCCATGCCGCCCGCACCTCCTTCGAGAACGGACATTGCGACATCCTCGTGCTGATTCCACTGTGGGAATCGCCACGCCTCCATTTCGAGAAAAAACTTGAGCTGCTCATGCAGGAAGCCGTGAAATCCAGAATCGTTGTTATCCCGGTAGCGGACAAGCAGGATCAACACGGAGAGACAGGTCACGTCACCTGGCGAAAGCGGGTAGATGAAATCAATCTGAAACTTGGCGGCAAGCGGGTATTCTATGATTCCCGAAATGTGATCGAGTCAGGCGTATTGTCCGGAAGCCAATGATCAGGAACGGGATACATCCACAAATCTAATAACGTTTGTAAGGTAAGCGGTCCATTATGAGCAAGCCTGTATTTGTTGTGACCGGTGCTCCCAACAAGGGGAAAAGCACTTTTGTCAAGGCGATGACCAACGATGCGTCGGTGGTGGTCGGTCCGCATGCCCGCACCACGACCTCGGCCGTATCCTACCCGTTCCGAATCGACGGTGAAACGCTCTTCACCTTGTGGGATACTCCCGGCTTCGAGAATGCCGCTGAGATGCATGAAGTCGTTACCGGCTGGGGTATCCGGGAATCGGATCATCCCATAGAGGTGTTGCGGCGGTTTCTGGAAGCGTATGAAAGCCATGAGGATTTCAGGTATGAGGTGGAGATTTTCAAGCCTATTGCAAATTATGCCTGCATCGTCTATGTAGCGGACTGTTCCAGGAAATTCAGTGAGTCGGAATACCTTCGTGAGATCGATCTGATAAGATTGACCCGGTTGCCGCGCATCGCCATTCTGAACCCCATTGACGGCGACCGCTACCTGGAGTCATGGAAATCCGGGCTCACCGATTATTTCAACAACATCAAGGTGTTCAATCCGCACAAGACCTCGTTTGATGAGAAACTGCGTATCCTTGGTGCGTTCAGCCACCTGAACGATGAGTGGGAGCAGCCGCTGAACAGGGTAATGGAAGTGCTCAGATCGCAGCGGGAAAAGGTGCTGGAAGAGTGTGCCCGCATCATCAGGAGGACTGTCCTGATGATATTTGACGGGGAATTTGCAGTGGCTTATGACGGCACACGGGACGAAGAGGAACATCGGGAAGAGCTGCTCACGCAGGTCCGCAGGTTTGTCCGCCAGAACCTCGATGCCGCGCAAAAGGATATCACCCGCCGGTTCGGACTTTCCGTAGATGTGGACTTTGCGCAGGAGATCCGGGACAACGACCTGTTCGATGCCACGGTGCGCCAGAAAAACCTGTCGGTGCATCAGCGGGCCATGGTGAATGCCCTGGTCGGGGGTGGCATCGGTGCGGCACTGGATACCGCGGCGGGCGGACTTACATTCGGGATCTTCACGGCGACTCTGGGGCTGGGTGGAGGCGCTGCTGCGTACGTCAGGGATATCTCACCCATGGATCTTGTTAAAATCGGCGGTTTTGATCCCAATGAGGAAAAAATACGCGTGGAGTCGCTGCATGCCGAACTGGGTTTTCTGATCATCAACCGGCTGCGCCAGGTGGTTGCCGTGCTCTACAACCGGACGGCCGCCAATACCGAAAAAGTGACCATCAAAAAGGAACTGGATCCGGCCAGCCTCTACAAAATGAGCAGCCTGCTGAAAAAAATGGCGTCCTCGCGGCGCTACCGCTACTCCGAGAAGCACAAAAAGGAACTGCTGGATTTCATCCACGATAAGCTTAAAGAGGATCAGAGCAGTGTCCATGTAGACCTGCCGGATGAAAACCCGGGTGAATAGCGGCAGGCCGACTGAACGTGTCCGGTTGCCGCAATGTTTATTGCATTGAGCATCGAACCTTGTGTCGTATGGCATACGTCGAAAGTCATGTCTTATCAATAACGAATTTTCATCCATAGTAATCACAATAACGAATTCTCATCCATATCCGCTTAATGAAGGCAATCCCGTCACATATCCCCGCCGGTTCATCCTGCAATCCATTTCCGGTTGTCATACCGTTGCTCTTTTTGCTGATTTTGGCGGCAGCCGTCGCTGCATCGGCGCAGACACACGAACCCGATACGCTGCAATACGACCTCGCTGAAATCGAGATCCAGGCGGCGCGGGATACCGAAACCGAGGCTACGGCTCCCTTTTCCGTATCCGTCAAGACCCGGACTGCCGCCGAGCAGGGCAGTGAGCCGGCATTCGGCTTTGACCGGATTGCTGCAGGGATCCCCGGACTGTGGGTCAATAATCGCCAGAACTACGCACTGGGCGAGCGCGTATCCATCCGGGGCATGGGCTGGCGGACCGCCTTCGGGGTGCGGGGCATTTATGTGCTGCTGGATGATGTTCCGCTTACCGTACCGGACGGACAGACGGTGATGGACATTCTGGATCCGGCCATGGTGCGGCAGATCGAAGTGGTGCGCGGACCCAGCTCGTTTTTCTGGGGCAATGCCGGCGGTGGGACGCTGTTCCTGTCCACCCGTCCCGCCACCTATGACCCGTCCCTGCGTGCGCGCATCTACGGCGGCGCCTTCGGCACATACAGTGCGCAGGTCCAGGGCACGCATCGTGACGGTCCGCGCGGCTATCACCTGAACGCATCCTGGCTGCA
>SKYW01000134.1 GCA_007127695.1 Balneolales bacterium
GGGAGATCCTGGTGCTGAGAGGCGGGGCAGGAGGGATGATCGACGAGGTGCTCAAGCATCCCTCAGTTCAAAATGTGACCTATGCCGAACACGACCCGGCTTTCCTGGAGGTGATCCGCAAGTTTCCAACCCCGATGACCGAATCGGAACTGGGCGATCCGCGGGTGCGCATCCGGTACCAGGATGGACGGCTGCTGCTTGCCACCACGCCGCAGACCTATGACATTGTTTTCATCGGTGTAATGGAGCCATCCAACCTGCAGTCGAACCGCTTCTTCACACGTGAATTTTTCGCCATCGCGCAGGACCGTCTGAACGAAGGCGGCATCCTGGTCCTGACCGTACCGGGCTCGCTGACGTTTCTCAGTGACGAACTCAGAAACCTCAACAGTACCATTTTCAACTCACTGGTGGATGTGTTCCCGCATATCCGCGCCATTCCCGGCGAGCACAGGAACCTGTACCTGGCTTCGGGAGCCCCGGAAGTGGCCGAGCTGGATCTGGACCGGATGGTGCGGCGGCTGGAGGAACGGCAGATCCGTGCCGAGGGCGTGGTGCCATGGCACATTGAGAAGAAGCTGCATGATGGCTGGAGGCAGTGGTTCCGTGATTACATTGCCGGGGCATCGCAAAGTGTGAACCGCGATTTCAAGCCCGTTGGACTCTATTACCACATCACACACTGGAACTCGCTCTATGCTCCCGCTTTCGGATCCATCTACAACCGCCTTGAGCATATCGGTCCGGCCACGGTGCTCCCGCCGCTGCTGCTGTTTGCCATGGTCGTGTTGCTGATCGGCTCCCGTCGACGTAACGTCGGTTTCGGTGTGCCATTTGCCATCATCACCACCGGGTTTGCCGGAATGATCTTCAGTCTGATCGTCATTTTCATGTTCCAGGTCACATACGGAAATGTTTTTTCGTGGATCGGGCTGCTCGTTGCATTTTTCATGGCGGGTGCGGCAATCGGCGCGATGCTGATAACGCGAATCCTGCCACGCTTGCGGGAGGATAAACGGTCTTTTCTGACAACGGAGCTGGCCATTATCTGCTTCACTCTGTTTCTGCCACTTATTTTTCAGGCCATCCATCCGCTACTGGACAGTGACATTGCTTTTACATTGTTCCGGATCCTGTTTCTGGTCCTCTCACTGATTGCCGGCATGCTGGTTGGCATTCAGTATCCATTGGCAAACAGGCTTCAGCTTCAGGCATATAAGCTCAATATCCAGTTAAACAAGCCATACCACCAGTCGACCGGTTTGCAACCCGACGACCGGAACGCCATAAGCCGCGCAGGAGGAATGCTTTACGCATCCGACCTGATTGGTGGATGGATGGGCGGTATTGCCGGGGGCGTGGTGCTCCTGCCCGTGATGGGTGTGACCGGCACCTGCATTACGGTCGCATTGCTGAAACTCACCAGTTTTCTGATCACAGCCGCCGAACCCACAGGGCGGCACAAAGAGGTACTCCCATGAAAGCAAGAGATAGTAAAGGACATTTGTCGAATAACAAAACAAGGACATCCATGGAAGTCCCGAATCCAGCGGATTCCGCGGCTTCACACCAATCCGGTGAGACGTCGGTGGACTCATATGGCCTGAATTCACCGAACAACGGCATGAGCCGCAGGTGTTTCCTGAGCCAAAGCGCACGTTTCTGCTGTCAGGCCGGTCTCACCGCCATGTTTTTCGGGCATCTCGCAGCCGGGGTAACCTTTGCAGAGGGTGGAACCGGGGTATCTGGGTTCCGGGCTTCTGGAGTCGGGTTTTCCGGAACCGGAGTATCCGGGGATGGGGCACTGCAAAACCCGGGCGCTCTCGATGCCGGCGGGACGGCGGCGGATGGCACGCGGCTTTTTGATAAGGATTTTGTGCCCGGGTACGTGAAGCTGCATGAATCCGGCGAACTGGGCAAGCGGGCCGATGCCCTCTGGGAAATGATGAGCCGGTGCCGGCTGTGTCCGAGGGAGTGTGGCGCGAACCGTCACCGCGGGCAGACCGGCTTCTGCCGTTCTCCGGGGACGCGTCTGTTCATCTCGTCGGCCATGCCGCATTTTGGCGAGGAACGTCCGCTGGTCGGACGCGGAGGCTCGGGCACGATCTTCCTGACCCACTGCAGCCTGCGCTGCGTGTTCTGCCAGAACTACGAGGTCAGCCATCTGGGCCGGGGGCATGAGCGCGACATCGAAGAGATGGCCGGCATGATGCTGCAACTGCAGCGACTTGGCTGCCACAACATCAATTTCGTCACGCCGACCCACTATTCCGCATTCATCCTTAAGGCCCTTAACATGGCTGCGGCTCGCGGTTTGCGAGTGCCTGTTGTCTACAACACCTGCGGATGGGAGCGGCTTGAGATTCTGTCCATGCTGGATGGGGTCGTCGATATCTACCTGCCCGATTTCAAATTCTGGGACAGCGACATCTCGGCTGAACTGACGGCCGGGACGGACGATTATCCGGAGCTGACCAAAAAGGCCATTCTGGAGATGCACCGCCAGGTCGGCGTGGGCAGGCCCAACGAAAACGGCGTCATGCAGCGTGGGTTGATGATCCGCCATCTGGTGATGCCCAATGAAATGGGCGGATCTGTGGAAATCCTGGACTGGATTGCTGGAACCCTTCCGAAAGACACGTATGTGAACATCATGGCGCAGTACAATCCGTACCACAAAGCATTCGACTTCCCGGAAATATCACGAAGGATCACCGGAGAAGAATACCGTCAGGTGGTGAAGTACGCGCAGGGGCTGGGCTTGACCAACCTCGACATCCAGGGGCACCGCTGGCTCCGCCGGTGATATCGGCAGTTACATCTGTACGTTTCCAGTCATTGCCAGATACGGCAAAAATTGACTGTGAAGCCGTCATTTTCCGGCAGTGTTGCCAGGGAAGTCATTCGGGACAGCCACTGGGCGGATCTTTTCCATGAGTTTCGGATCCGCCTCTTCCTGTGCCTTCTCCAGTTCATACCGGTACTGCAGCCGCAGCCACATTTCAGCGCTGGTACCCAGTGCCAGAGATAAACGTATCGCGGTATCTCCGGATATGGCCCGTCTTCCACGTATTATTTCATTCCCCCGGTTGGGTGGTACATCGATCTGCCTGGCGAATGCCCTTTGCGATATGCCCAGTGGATGCAGAAACTCTTCCACAAGTATCTTACCCGGATGAATGGGCGGGATGAATGCTGCGGTGGACGCATCCACCGGATTCTAACAGTCAAGATCAAGCTAAATGCTAGTTTTGATTGATACGGTTTCCGTACACTCAACGTCAACTTTCATTCCAATGTGTAACAGGTAAATTTCGGAAACAAACCCGGTCAAAATGCGTAAGAAAGGGGAACAACCGCATTTATTATTACGCATATGTTCCGGGTCGCTGTAGTTCTGATCTGGGATGTGCACTTCACTGATCCGAGATATACACTGCATGGATCCGGCAAGTGCAATGCGATGATCAGTGGTATGCGGATTACAGAAATTCGGATTATTAAAAAGGATGTGTATGTTGATTACAACATTACGTGTTTTTCACATTGCATTGGCTGCAACCGTTATGTGTGTGCTGCTCAACGTTTCGCAGGTTCAGGCAATGGAGAATTCACTGCGCGGACCGCAGGCGACGGAAAAGTCGTCAGGGGAACCGGCTCAGCATGATGCAGGGGAACTGGCATGGACGGTTTCCGGGGTACTTGATTGGCAATCACCGGAGGATCTGGCTGAAAAATTGTCACAGAAGCAGGAGTTGCGGGCCCGGGCCTGGATGGGAACACGTTTTGATATCACTGAGGAAGCCCCGGATCCGGACGACCCGGACGGCAGCGGGAAGGACAAGGGCGCGATGTCCGGGCTGCCTGTGGAAGAGGTACTGGGCGGCACCGGCGAACGCATAGGGCTTATGCCCGGAGACCACCTGGTCTCACTGAACGGGCAGCATGTGGCAAACATGGACGTCCTGCGGTCCATTATTTCGGAATACTGTGAAGGGGATGCCTTAAAAGCGGTTGTGATTCGTGAAAGTAAAGAGCACATACTGGAGGGCACGTTTGCATCCCGCGGCCCCGAGACCCATCCAAATTCCGAGGTCATTTACACCTCTGCACCGTTCCGCGACGGGCTGCTTCGGGTGATCATCAACAAGCCGGCGGGTGAGGAGCCGATGCCCGCGCTGCTGCTCATTCCGGGTTACACCTGTGCCAGCATCGACCACTTGCGTGAGACTCATCCCTACAGGCGGCTCATCGATGCCTATGTGGATGCCGGCTACGTGACCCTGCGCATCGAAAAAAGCGGGCTGGGCGACAGCTGGA
>SKYW01000165.1 GCA_007127695.1 Balneolales bacterium
GGATATCCTGAAGGTAGTACAGCACCGATGTCTTGAGTCCGGAGAAGCTGAAATCAAGCCCTTTCTTCATCATGGCACGCGGGAAATTGTAAAAGGAAGGGTCGCCGTCACGGGACAGCCGATCGATTTCTGGTCCGGCGGGATAGGCGAGGCCGAGCAGTTTCCCGATCTTGTCGAAGGCCTCGCCAGCGGCATCGTCCCGGGTCTGCCCCATGAGCGTGTGCCGGAGCGGACGTGTGACGTGGAAAATCTGGGTGTGTCCGCCCGAGACCACCAGACTCACGAACGGGAGCTGGGGCAGCTCCTCGATGAACGTGGCGTAGATGTGGGCATCGATGTGGTTGACCCCGATCACCGGTTTGTTCCACTGGATGGCCAGCCCTTTGGCAAAACAGAGCCCAACCAGCAGCGATCCCATGAGGCCGGGACCTTCGGTGACGGCGATGGCTTCGATATCCTCCCTGCCGAGGCCGGAGTCGGACAGTGCCCGGGCCACGGTATGCCAGATCACCCGCTCATGGGCGCGCGAGGCCAGTTCGGGGACAATGCCGCCGAAATCGACGTGGTCACTCTGGGATGCGATGACGCTGGAGAGCAGCCGCGTGCCGTCGTACACCGCCGCGGCTGTCTCATCACAGGATGATTCGATACCCAGTACCGCCATCAGCTGGACGGGTTAGTTTCTGATGAAAACGCCGGGATTGGCGCCTGCGGCAAGAACGCCGCCTCCATATCCGAGGGAGTAGACCGGCTGTCCGGCAAGTCCGTCAGGCTCCCAGTTGTCGCCGTTGTCCGTTGAGGTATAGAGTCCACCCCGGGTTGCCGCGACAAGTTTGTTGTCGGATGCGACCACCACGTCATAGACTTCCTTGTCGGCAAACTGGCTTCCGGTTTCCTGCCAGGTCTGTCCGGCGTCGGCAGAGCGGTAGACACCGTCCTGGGTCGCGACAAAAACGACGCCATCGCCATTGACTGCTATGGCATTTGCACGGACATGGGGCAGATCCGCATCCAGTGGCTCCCACTGGCTGCCGCCGTCATCGGATCGATAGATTTTGTTGGTCACACCGGCCAGGACAGTGCCATCAGGCAGCACGCCGAGTGCGTAGCCGAACGTCAGCGGAATGCCTGCGTTGGCCTGGCTCCAGGAGGCGCCATTGTCATCGGATACATAGATCCCGCCGACCAGGGTTGCGGCAAAGACACGTCCGGTCTCGTGCACCAGAACGGCCTGCGCGCGGGTCTCGTCCATGCCCTGAACCATGCGGCGCCAGCTGCGGCCGTTGTTATCGGACCGGTACACCCCGTTCTGCGTGGCAGCGAAGTAGGTATCGCCGGATCCATGGGCAAAATCATAGACCGAAACATTGTCCAGGTTGCTTTGCAGCCAGTTCTCTCCGCCGTCGGTGGAGAAAAAGACACCATGACCCAGGGTACCGGAAAGGATACTCCCGTCACCCGCGACATGCAGTGCCCAGACCGATCCGCCGCGGGGACCTTCTGTGTTGTTCCAGTTGGGGGAAACCGCTGATGCTGTTTGGAAAGCCGTTACGGCCAAAAACAGTACAAGAAAGGAAGTAACAGTGAAATGTTTCATATTTAAGCCCTTTTGAATTCCTTTTTGAGGTGACGAACCTGCGCTTATGAAATACCGTGACACACCGTGCAGTCCGGTGGCACGAACATGGTCAGTGACAGGCACTTTCATCATCAGTGACAAGCACATTCATGATCAGTGACAAGCACATTGTACAAAGATAATGTTTAACGGGAAATAAACGAATGATATTCTCATCATTTCCGGTTTACATAGATCGGGTATCATCATACCTTTGATTCTCTGCTGCAGCTCTTGCGAAGCGGAAGAGGGCAGGACCCGGACAAGGCACTCCCGGACAAAGGTGCCATTGCAGGGCATCCTTGTCCATACAGTTAGCAAAAACTGCAGCGATCAGTAACAGCAGCCACCAGAACACGCATGCCGACCAACACCATCATCATTCGCGGGGCCCGCGAGCACAACCTGAAGAATATCGACCTGGATATTCCACGCGACCGGTTCGTGGTTATCACGGGCATTTCCGGCTCGGGCAAGACCTCACTGGCGTTCGATACGATCTACGCCGAGGGCCAGCGCCGCTTCATGGAGTCGCTTTCGGCCTATGCCAGACAGTTTCTGGGGATGATGGAACGGCCCGAAACCGACTTCATCGACGGGCTCTCGCCGGTCATCTCCATCGACCAGAAGACCACCAGCCGCAATCCCCGATCCACGGTCGGCACCGTTACCGAGATTTACGATTACCTTCGCCTCCTCTTCGCCCGGGCCGGTACGCCCTACTCCTACCTTACCGGCAACCGCATGCAGAAGCAGACGCCCGAGGAGGTGGTGGCCAGCATCATGCAGCTTCCGCAGGGCACGCGCGCCTACTGCATGGCGCCGGTGGTGCGCGGACGCAAGGGGCATTACCGCGAGCTGTTCGAGCAGACACTCAAACAGGGCTTCATCCGGGTGCGCATCGACGGCAGGTTCCACGAACTCGAACCGGGCCTGCAGGCCGACCGCTACAAGACGCACAACATCGAAGTGGTGGTGGACCGGTTTGTCGTCTCCGAAAACAGCCGCAGCCGTATTGAGCAGAGCGTGCAGGTCGCGCTGGATATGGCCGACGGCAACCTGATCCTGGCCATTGAGGATGCGGAAAGCGACAGTGGATTCCGCGACATGCTCTTCTCGCAAAACCTGTTCGATCCCGAAAGCGGCCTCTCCTACGACGAGCCGGCGCCCAACATGTTCTCGTTCAACTCGCCCTACGGCGCATGTCCGGACTGTGACGGACTCGGTTACCGGTACGACGTAGATCCCGGCCTGGTGATCCCCAACCGAAAACAGAGCATCGCCGATGGCGCCATCCGTTTTCTCGGCAAACCGCGAGGCATTTTCGTATTCAAGCAGCTCGAGGCGGTCTTTCAGGCCCACAAGGCATCGTTCCGCACGCCGTTTGAGGAACTGCCCGAAGAACTCCGGGATATCATCATGCACAGCAGCGGCGAGCGCAAGTACGATGTCACCTACGACTTCCGCGAAAGCAATGTCACCTACAAGCACAGCTTTCCGGGTATCTGTGCGCTGATCCGCGACCAGTACGGTTCGTCGAAGTCGGCTTCTCAGCGCGACAAGGCCAAGGCCTTCATGAACCGGGTATCCTGCACCACCTGCGGCGGCGGGCGCCTCAAAAAAGAGGCCCTCTCCTACCGGGTCGGCGACTATAACATCCATGACCTGGTGCGGATGAACATCCGGGCGCTGCGCCGCACCGTGGACCGGTTCGAGCTTTCCGACCGCCAGCGCGTCATCGCCTCCCAGATCGTCAAGGAAATCCGCGACCGCCTCGATTTCTTGTTGAATGTCGGACTCGATTACCTTTCCATGGACCGCGAGGCGCAGACCATCAGCGGCGGGGAAGCGCAGCGCATCCGTCTGGCCACACAGATCGGCACCCAGCTGGTCGGGGTGCTGTACATCCTCGACGAGCCCAGCATCGGGCTGCATCAGCGCGACAATATCAAGCTCATCCATTCGCTCAAACAGCTCCGCGACCTGGGCAACAGCGTCATCGTGGTGGAACACGACCGTGAGACCATCGAACATGCCGATTACGTGGTGGACCTGGGTCCCGGTGCCGGACGGTTTGGCGGTTATATTGTCTCCCAGGGCCGACCCGACGAACTGGACCCATCCTCCATGACCGCCCGTTTCATGCGCTACGAGGAGCGCATCCCCCTTCCTGAAATCCGTCGCAAAGGAAAAGGCACCGAATTGGTGATCAAGGGCGCGCGTGGACACAACCTGAAATCGGCGGACCTTCACCTCCCTCTGGGCACCTTTACGTGTGTCACCGGGGTAAGCGGAAGCGGCAAAAGCTCGCTCATCAACCAGACCGTGGTACCGCTGCTCAGCTCGCATTTCTACCAGTCGCGGTCCGTCCCGCTTCCCTA
The DNA here is from genome assembly GCA_007127695.1 of Balneolales bacterium. Taxonomy (GTDB): domain Bacteria; phylum Bacteroidota; class Rhodothermia; order Balneolales; family Natronogracilivirgulaceae; genus SKNL01. Next base: position 4,000 of record SKYW01000165.1, read on the forward strand.
TGATGAAGTGCACGGACTCGAGCATCTCAACAAGATCATCTCCATCGACCAGAGTCCGATCGGACGCACGCCGCGGTCCAACCCCGGCACCTACACCAAGGTGTTCGATATCATCCGATCGCTCTTCGCCGAGCTGCCGGAGGCCAAGATCCGCGGGTATGGCCAGGGGCGCTTCTCCTTCAACGTCAAAGGCGGGCGCTGCGA
>SKYW01000061.1 GCA_007127695.1 Balneolales bacterium
AAACAGTCAGGCTGATGGCGCGTCAGCTGTATGACGGCGCCCGCCTCTTGCAGGGGGAACTGGAGTCGCCCGGTGAGTTCGTTTCCAGGATGACCAGGGTCATGGAGCTGGCAACAAAGCGTGATGACACCGGCGCGTGAACTCAGTACGTGAACTCAGTGCAAATGCACTGCCTCATCGTAATCGATATCGAAGGTCATTCCCTCCAGGCACTTGTTGTACTTTTCCACCAACTCGGCCTGGTCGCGACCGCCGATGAAAACATTGGCCAGTTCAAAGCTGTAACTGTCCTGCCCCTGCATTTCAGAAGTATGCGTGCCATCCTTAACGGGAATCTTAACCTCAAGTCCGGGGACGAATTTCTTGAGGATATTGATCTCATTTTTCGTCGGCACCTTCTTGATCAGTCCGCTTTCAAATGTGCGCAGCATGAAATGGGCAGCCTTGTTGAATTCGCCGTTGTAATAGAGGGTCTGCGGTTTGCGTCCAAGCGCCAGGTTCAGCATCACGGAATGGTGTGAGATGCCATGCACTTTCTCGAAAATATCCGTGTGTGCCTGGGAAATTCGCGGATTGATTTCCAGCAGATAGACCTCGTCGGCTGTCTGGTTGTAGAAAAACTCCACATTGAATGCCGAGTTGTCCATCCCGATCTGTTGCAGGGCACGGCGCGTGACATCGGCCATCCGGAACTGAATTTCCTGTGGAAGCACAGAGGGGTATTCGTACCTTGAAAAAGAGGATCTGTTTTCTTCACGCAGTGAATCGACGATTCCATAGGAAACCACGTTTCCATTGTAAACATAACCTTCGAGAGTGCACTGGTGTCCGGAGATCATGGTTTCCGCGATACAGGTCTCCTTCATTTCCGAAACCTCTTCCGGGATATCATACATCTGCATGAGTTTCTGAAACGGTTCGGTCATAAAGTGAATGTGCTTCTGAATGGTCTTCAGGTTTTCATAGTAATCCGGTTCGCTGCTTATCCGGAATGCCAGAAAGGAACGAAACGATTTGTTTGGCTTGATCCAGAACGGGGGGATCATTTCCAGCTTGTCATAGGATTCATTATCGAAGGGGTCGAATGCCCTGAACATGGGAATATGATCCGGAATCACTTTCTGTTGCTCGATACGGCTCCAGAACTTGTGTTCGCATTTCAGGACACTTTCAAGAGACGCGCCGGGAAGATTGTATTTTTGTGCGATGACCGGGACAAGGACAGTGCCCGGGAAGTCGTAATAGGAAGCAATCGCATCGATTTTGCCATGATTGTCAATCCGCTCAAAGCACAAATTGACGAGTTTTTCCATGTCGTATTTTTTAACATTCCGGATTTCGGAAATATCGAGAGCGCTGTGAAATTCACAGTCACTCCCCTCCGGCAGATTGTTAAGCTTTTTCAGATTGAATTCATCCAAGCCAATGATAAAGACCTGTTTTTTTTCCATAACAGAATAGTTTTGAGGTTCTGTAAGTTGCATCCGCAGCAGCTAAATAATGCGCTGGAGGCAATTTTGTATTGTGCTGCGTGCTGCGTGCTATGAGCTTGATGCGATTTCACAGTGCGGCCGCGAACAGTTTCACAATATAATGCGCCATTAGAGAAATCTATCAGCATGGTACTGTATCTAAAAACGCTGCGGCACAGGCCAACGTTCAAAACATTCAAGGCATTAAAAACAGAAAATGGCCAAAAAAGTACTATGCGACATGATCGGACTGGATGCAGAAATCAATTTCAGAGGCTGACAGTGGGAAAAAAGGAAAAAGATTCTAACTTTGCGGAGATCACTTTCACAGGACCACAGATGCGGTCCCGGCCCGCTGCTTGAAACAGTCCAGTCATGGCATGACCATGGCGGTCACTTCAGGCCGACCTTTCCCACAGCGTAACTAACCCACTACTTTCAAAGACGTTGGCAATGAGAAAAATAAAACCATCCGCGCTACCCAGGCCCATCAAAAACACGGAGCACATATGGATTCCGATGCGCGACGGCTCCCGTCTTTCAGGTCGGGTCTGGATGCCGGAGGATGCTGAATCGGACCCGGTACCTGCCATTCTGGAGTACATTCCGTATCGCAAGCGGGATCTCAAGCGCTCACGCGACTCTCAGGTCCATTCCTATTTTGCGGCGCACGGTTATGCTTCGATCCGGGTGGATCTGCGGGGCAGCGGCGACTCTGAGGGTGTGCTGAGGGATGAATACCTTCAGACCGAGCTGGATGATGGCGTTGACATCCTGAAGTGGCTTGAAGCTCAGCCCTGGTGCAACGGGAAAGTAGGCATGATCGGCATTTCCTGGGGTGGCTTCAACGGGCTGCAGATTGCAGCCATGCGTCCGCCACAGTTGAAAGTCGTGATCAGCATGTGCTCGACGGATGATCGCTATTCAGACGATGTGCACTATATGGGCGGATGTTTGCTCAACGATAATCTTTCCTGGGCATCCACCATGTTTGCCTTCAACTCGCTGCCGCCCGATCCCGATATTGTCGGCGAGAAGTGGCGGGACATGTGGATGGAGCGTCTGGAGGGAAGCGGGCTTTGGGTGGATACCTGGATGCGGCACCAAAGCCGCGGGGACTACTGGAAACACGGCTCGGTGTGTGAGGATTACGACGCCATTCAGGTGCCCGTATTTTCCGTAAGCGGCTGGGCCGACGGCTATTCCAATGCTGTCTTTCGACTGGTTCAGAACCTGAAAGGGACCTGCAAGGGGCTTATCGGCCCATGGAGCCATATTTATCCCCACGAAGCGTCACCCGGTCCGCAAATCGGTTTTCTGCAGGAGTGCCTTCGCTGGTGGGATCAGTATCTGAAAGGAGAAGATGCCGGGGTGGAAGATGAGCCGGATTTGCGTGTGTGGATGCAGGAAACAGTAAAACCGCGCGCCGTGTATAAAAAGCGTCCGGGATACTGGATAGCCGAATCCTCGTGGCCGTCACCGAATATCCAGGAGGAAGTATTCCCACTGGATAAGGCGGGAATACTGAAACCGGGAGAAAAGCCTGTGGGCAAAAACGGTCCGCAGACCATACAATCCCCTCTCAGTGTGGGTCTTTTTGCGGGGAAATGGTGTTCGTACAGCAAGGGGCCGGATTTGCCCTATGACCAGCGCGAAGAGGATGGAGGAGCACTTGTTTTTGACAGCGAGCCGTTGAAAAAAGATCTTATTATTCTGGGAGCCGCCAAGCTCCATCTGGAATTGTCATCCAACAAGCCGGTGGCCATAATCGCGGTCAGGCTTTCAGATATCGCGGAGGATGACAAAGCCACGCGCGTAACCTACGGCATGCTCAATTTGTGCCATCGCGACAGCCATGAGGAGCCGGAATACCTTAAGCCGGGAGAAAAGTACCGGGTCACCGTGCACCTTAACGACATCGCCCAGCACTTCCCGAAAGGACACCGGATCCGGCTTGCCATATCCACTTCTTACTGGCCGCTGGCCTGGCCATCGCCCGAGCCGGCCCGTCTTACAATCCATCCAGCCGGCAGTTCGCTTGCCTTGCCTGTGCGGATCGACGCCTCACCGGCCGATGACCAGATGAGTGATTTTGAGGAAGCCGAAGCGGTGCGCGGTTTTGTCACGACCGTGCTTGAGCCATCCGAGCATAATTGGGTGATTACGCGCGACCTGGCCAGGGAAGAATCCACACTGCACATCATCGATAATGAGGGAACAGTGCGGCAGGAAGATACCGGGACGGAGATCACAAAATGTACCGAAGAATGGTATCGCTATTTGCTGGATAAATATGAGTCCCCAAATGGCGAAGTGCGTGCTGTACGTCGACTGCGTCGCGGTGAATGGGATGTGGAGACCGTTACCCGGACCATTTTAACCTGTACCAGCAAGGAGTTTCGAATTCATGCAACCCTGGATGCCTGCGAAAACGGACGCCGGGTCTTCAGCAAGATATGGGATCGGGCAATTCCACGTACCCTTGTCTGAGACATCGCGCTGATACATCCTGCTGAATACATTTATTTGATCAGAAAGGGAAGTTTTTTTTAAAATTGCCAAGTTGCAAAAACCGTAATAAATGTATGATATTATATGAACGGGCAGCGAATTTGTGTAAATTATAAAATCACCGGGGTAGTTGGCGTACGTTATAGATTGCATGACAATGGATTCGAGTGATTATCGACATCTTATAGAAGAGGCATCTTTCGGGTTTGT
>SKYW01000042.1 GCA_007127695.1 Balneolales bacterium
ATGTGTCGAAATGGGCCACGACATAGCCGCTTCCGTAATCATGGGCCGTGAACCGTCCGTCCGCGCTGATCTCACCGTCAAGGTCGATAAGCTCCCAGGTGACCTCGTCGCCGGCACCGGGCAATTCATAACCGTAAATGTCTTTAAAACTTGTGGAGAAAGTTGTTGTTTCAGAGGTGTCCACGGCTACGTGACCCGGAGAAATGGCCAGGTTTTCGCCTATGTCAGCGTATGACACTTCGGCAACGGCCATAATTCCGTTTGCAACAGACCGGAAGGCGCCGAGTCCGAACGACCAGTCGTGGTTGTTTTTATGTTCGTCACGTACGACGAGTGTGCTGGATCCGCCGCCATCCAGGTTCACGGCATTCCAGGCACCCAGGCCCCGCATTATCGTGGCCATCTCCTGCATGGTGGCGCCCCGGCTGAAGTGCTGGCGTCCGTCCACCACCACAAAAATGACGATGGTGCTGTCCTCGTTGAAACCGACGGCACTTCGGTTGTGACGTTCACCAGAATGGTTTTGACCGAAACCTTCAAATCCGACAAAGTCCGATGTGGCATGTTCACCGTTGGTGAGCAGTCGCGGGCCGCCTCCCATCAGTTCCGAAATCTGCTTATCTGCTAGCTCACTGTGGGTTGACGGGACGACCTTCATGGTGATGTGCACCTGATCGTCGACCTCCAGCTTTTCATAAAGGTCGTCAGCAATGGCACCGGTGCCGGTGAGCACATAATCGTCCGGTCCGATGGTCATGTTGCCCTGGTGCCGCTGAACGGTGGTTACCTCAAAAAGGACCGGGGCGTTAGTGGTGATATCTTCGAGGGGACGGAGTCGCCATTCCGTGGCGGATGTATCCGACCGGGTCGCGTTGCCGGTGTAGTAGTTGTAGAGCACCAGCGCATTGTTGGCCTGTGCACGGTTCAGACGGAGTATCCGGAACGTGGACTCGTCATCCAGACGCAGTTCCCCGTTGAAGTTGAGGATGTCGACGACCGGCATTCCATCCGAGGTCATGCCGAAAGAGGAGCGGTTCCGGTATCCACCGAAAACATACTCCCCGCCTATGATCTGTCCGTCAGCCAGCTTGCCGTAGGGGCCGGATCCGAAATAATCCCCGTTCAGCGCACCGATGACCAGGTGGCCGTTTCCGGTGTTTCGGGTGGACATGTTGCGCACCAGTTCGTTGCCCAGACTCAGCCGGTCATTGGCCAGGACTGTGGTGACCTTGTTCTCAGGAAGCGAGATGTCAATTTTCAGGGCTGTGATACGCAGATTGGGGGATCTGGAGTCGATGTATGTAAAAGTGGTCCCCGGTCCGACCACGGTGCGGGTGGTATCCTGTGCCTGGGCGGATGCCGGCGGCAAGATAAAACATAATGCGAACAGAAAGGGAAGGGATCGTAACAGATGTTTCATGGTGTCTGTATTATTCGGGTGGCGAAGATGAGATATGGGAGAATTTTGCTGCAGTGTGCAGTTTATGGAGTAATATCAAAAAGGGTCCCTGTAACCATGTGCTTGAACACTGCTTTGGTTAAGTTGCAAAATAGTTTCCAACGAATCAACGGAAAAAGCATCATTGGCAATTGGCTGCTGTGGATACCCGTGCGGTTGCCGCTTGTCTGGTTCACGCCAAAATCATATCTTTCAATTTCTGAAAGGAAATCGACGCTACAGGGCGTGGTACCATGCATCCTGGTCGTTTTTATCGGGTTCTTAGCTCAGTTGGTTAGAGCGCCACGTTGACATCGTGGAGGTCGCTGGTTCGAATCCAGTAGAACCCACTTCTATTTAAATGGTGATTGAGAAACGCCTCCTGTTTTTTGCAGGGGGCGTTTTTTTTCGGACATGGCCGATGATGAGCGCACGGAAACGTCTATTTATTTTTCTGGGGGTGCAGCGACCATCAATTTTTGTATCGGCGGATCAGCGCTTCCAGATAGCGTGACTTGACCTGTTCGCTGGCCAGGGCCTGCTTGACGGGCGGAAGCTTGAGCACCACGCCCAAGATGGCGGCCATCGCCCGGTGGCTGTACAGGGCCTGGTTGTCGAAAATGAGGTGCTGAAGCTTTCCCCGCTCGATCGCCATGATCACAGCACGGTGGGTCGAGTTCAGTGGCGTGATGACCCGTTTTTCGCGCTCCCTGAGCCGGATGGCGTCCGAGTCGCAGGCCTTCACGCACAGCCCGCATCCCAGGCAGATGTCCTCGTTGAGCCGGGCCTTCTGCCGCTTTGGCCGCTTCGGGTCATTGGCCGAGACCCGTCCGATCGCCTCGACCGGACACACCTGGCTGCACCGGACGCATCCGTTGCATTTCTCCTCATTGATCTCGGGCAGGTAGTTGGTGGTGTGGACCGGGTGCATCATGCCGAAGCGCCGCGCTGCGATCATCGCCTCGCAGCAGCAACCGCAGCAGTTGCAGATGAAACTCACCTTCTCGCGCACGTTTTCGCCGAACTGCACCAGGTTGCTGTCCCAGGCCTGCTGCAGCAGGTCCAGGCCTTCGGCCGCATCCACCCGGCGGGCAAACCCGTGCCGCTCCAGAGAATATGCCGGATTCCCGAAGCTCATGCAGATATCCATTGGCGCGCTGCAGGCCTTGTCCATGTGGTGCATCTTGTGCCGGCAGTAGCATGTGCCCACGGCCCGGTGTCTGGCCGTGCGGATCACCTCGCTGGCGCGCTCGTAGTCGAGCACCTGCAGTCCGTTGTCTGCCGGGAGGGCGGGTTCGTGCACAAACGTGCGTCCCAGCTGGGTCTCGCCGTCGGTGAACAGTTCCCGGATGAAGTCCTCCTCCACGTTCATGTATTCGTAGAACAGTTCGCTGAGCACTTTCTGGTCGATGTCGCCGCGGGTGCGCATCAGCGAGAACTCGAAAAAACCGGCCATGGGCGGGGGCAGCACATAGGTGGGGGTACTGTCCTTTTCGATGTCAAGGAGGATGGCCCTGTCGGCCAGCCGGTCCAGCACCTTTTGGGCTTCGGCCGGCGGGATGCCCCAGATGCGTGCGGCCTTGTCGGCGGTGAAAGGTTTGATCGGAAGCTGCGAGAGCAGTTCGGCCTCCTTTTCATCCATCAGCATTCCGAGGATGCGGAAGAGCAGTTCTGTCGGCGGGGCGCCCTGTGGAAAGCGGTTCAGGCGATCGGCCAGGGCGGCAAACCCGGATTTCGTGACGTGATGGGCCATGGGCAAACCTCCGGTTTCAGGTGTCACAAAGAAACTGATTCTGGATATTCGGAAATAATTTCATTTCAATGTACACAAATCGAGTTTAAATAAAAGCATTTGAGCGTATTTTTCTTGAAAAAAAGGCAAGGTTGTCATTATAAATCATGTCTTTGCGAAAGGGTGGGCTGAACAGCAACAAGCAGAACAAATCCGATAAAAAGCTTCCTGATAATCCGTATATTCCGTCAATATTAAACACATTATTTCCACCGGCCGTCAGACCCCGGCCACAGCGATCAGAATCCTTGCCGGGTGCGGATAACAAAGTATCTCACGGATGCAGCAGAATCTTGACCGATATCTTTGAAATCCCTCTGCAGACGGGCTATATTTCAACTATTATGCCACGCGTCACACATCGTATTCATGACAACAGATAAAAACGAGATCCTCGAGCACTGGCGTCAACGCTATCCGGAAAAATTCTCCGAGGAAAACAGGATTTTTTCGAATATCAGGAGAGGGAACAAAATTTTTATCGGTACGGCGTGCGGTGAACCGCAGTATCTTGTAAAGGCACTTGTTGGATATGTGGAAAAATACCCCAAGGCGCTTGCCGATACCGAGCTCATGCAGGTTTGGACGCTGGGAGTGGCCCCGTGGAAGGATGAAAAATTCAACTACAACTTCCGTCACAACTCCTTTTTCATCGGTGACAACACCAGGGAAAAGGTCAATACCGGGTTTGCCGACTACACGCCGATCTTCCTGTCCCGTATTCCACAACTCCTGAAAACGAGGGCGATCGATATCGACGTGGCGCTCATCCAGGTGTCCATGCCGGACAAGAACGGCTACGTCAGTCTCGGGATCAGCGTCGACATCACCAAAGCGGCCATGGAATCGGCCAAACTGGTCATCGTCCAGATCAACCCGCGCATGCCCCGTGTGCTCGGCGACACGTTCGTCCACCTGAGGGATATCGACTACCTTATCTACCATGAGGAAGAGCTTCTGGA
>SKYW01000116.1 GCA_007127695.1 Balneolales bacterium
GCATAGGGTTTCAGTTCAACTGCGCGCCGGTAGTAGACAATGGATTCATCCATTTTCCCCTTCTGGTAATTAAGCCAGCCGAGACGCAGGTTCAATTCATAAGATGCGGGTTCATAAACCTCTGAGAGCGACTCAATGGCCTTTTCCATCTCACCCGCATTTTCAAAATCATAACTGGTCCTGAAGGCCTCGGTAAGGATATCCTGACCGGCAGCGATCAACGGAACTGTCCAGATAAGCACAATTAGCATGAAACGGATCGTCATCTTTTCCATAATATGGTTAATGTAAATGAGTTGGTTTGGTAGTCAATGGGTTCCGGGATTGGGACACCGGTCTCTACTGCAACAAATTCACTTTGGTTATCGGTGAAAACGTAATCCAGGCGAAGAAGCAGGTGCGTAGACAGCACGGTATGAAGCGTTGCGCCGTATTTCCTTCTGACCGATTCGGGGGCGTTATATACCACGGCTCCGTCATTAGCAAAAAAATGCCGTATTTCACCGAAAGCCGCGTCTGCTTCCACCCAGAATCTGCCGGCAAGTTTCAGTCCCAGTCCCTGCTGCAAGACCTGTTGATTGCGCCAGTTTCCATCCGCTGTTTTTTCGGATTGATGTGACAGCACCGATGTGCTGTACAGGTTCAGATTCCCGAAGGGATACAGGATCACGGCTACATCCTGCTGATACTGGACTGCATTGTTCAGATTGCCGGTATAAAATGTCAGGCTGGTGGTCAGCAGGCGGCTCCTGCGGTGCACGGATGCGAAGCCTGCAAAGTTCTGATCGGTAACGGCAGCAGAGACCAGCCGCTGCCTTCCGCCAAAGGATGAAGTGCGGTTCTGGTAATCAAGCAAATGGATAAAATGAAAACCGAGGCGCACATCAAGGCCGTCTTTCAACAGCCCGGTTGCACCGAGATAGTACTGGTTTACGTAGATCTTGTCATCCGGATTCTGGAACTGCTGTCCCCCGTCGTTCTGAAAAAAGTAAAAACTCCTCTGGAGATGCGTATAGGAGTGATGCAGCCAGAGGCGTGACCCCAACCGGTGTTCCACTCCGGCATTGATGAGATGGTATCCCCTGGATACGGACTGGAAGCCCTCCACCGGTGTTGCCGTGTCGACACGTTCGACAACCGATGACGGTGCTCCGGAGTTGTGGGAATAGGTCAGGTAGACGCGCTGAGGATTTCTGCTTTCCGACAGTCCCAGTCTCCTTCGCGTTTGCCGTGAGAAGGTATCCTCCATCCGTGCGGCCTCATGATCGCGGCCGGAAAACCGCAGGGCATAGTAGAGATACTCCTTCAGAAGCTCGTCCTCCGGATCAGACTTCCAGGCGGATTTGAAATGACGTACCGCCTGGTGGTAGTTCCCTTTTTCGTACCAGGCAATACCCATTCGGTATCGCAGATAATGGAAATCAATGCCCTGCTTCAGGGCCTCGTTGCCAGTCCGTATAAGACCATTCCAATCCCGGGTCAGCCACAACATGTAGGTCTCGGCATCCACAGAACTTGTGGTTTGGAGTATCTGTCCGAAGCTGGTTCCTGACACCATGACCAGCAGTATTAATATGGGAATTACTGCACGCATTTGGCTTTAAGTTGAACATTTTCGCCTTTGAAGTGAAACTCCCGGAGTCCTTTATCGTCCAGTTTGAAGTAAAAATGCGATTGACCGGACAACCGGTTCCAGATTTTTTTCCGTACTTCACCGGTAAGTTCCATTTCAACCGGTGGGATGTGGCTGTTGTGCTCAGGATACCTGATCACATAGGAAGCGTCCAGGTATCGGTAGAACGGAGCTGCCAGGTCCTGGAGGAACATTTTATTTGGATTGAAGACAAGGTTCAGCGGAAACCTGTCAGTGAGCTGCAGCCCGCTTTCAAAGCCAAAGCTGATCTTGTAAGCCGACAGATAGTAGTAGTAGAGCAGCGAGGTCCGGTCACCTTCGAAATGGACAAAATGAACCATGGCCGACCCCGGTTCGAAGTAGGCCCTGGAACCTGTTTCCTCGCACTCGACATACCGGTTCAGGTGGTTGTCGACCTTGACCTCCCACCGGACCTGTCCCCCGGCCGATCCTTCTACTTCAAATTCCATGATCCGGCCGGGCACCAGCTGAAAGGCCTTTTTCAGGGATGGATTGGTCTGTATGTTAGAGACCAGGTCGTCCTTCTCAGGAATACCTGTTTCCATCAGTTTCTTCTTGCCGTCTCTGCTGCAATAGTAGTTGTTGATGGGGTGAGAGCGGGTTTTTGAACCGACATAGGGTGTGGACTGGAGCTGGAAGTGGAGATGCGGGTAGGGTGAATTGCCTGAATTTCCACAGAAACCGATCTGATCACCCTGTCTGACCCGATCTTCCCGGCTGACTTTGATCGAATGCTTTTTCAGATGGCTCATTTTAGAATAGAAATCATCAGAATGTTTGATGATAACGGTATTACCCCAGTTCTGCTCAAGGTTCCGGTTGCCTATGACATTGTCTTCGATGTCATCGATCACCTCTTCGACGATGCCGTCGGCCGGTGCCGTTACCGGTTTTTTGAAGCAGAAATAGTCTTCCGGATAGTCGCCCTTGTTCCGGTAAGTTTTGCCATCCTCATCCACCATTTCAAAATCCCAGGCATATTGCCAGTCGTTTTTATGGGTATAGGGGCCGCCGTGTCCCTGTGTCACGATCCACTCTCCAAAGAACGGCAGGCGGACCGGTGTCCTGGTGCGCCCGGCGAACCGCTCCCGGTAGTTTAGCCACGAATAGAGATTTCGCTCCGGCGAATTTCGCTGCACAAAGAGAGTCTGCAAGCCCGAACGATTGGATATCCGGAATTTGAGCACATAGAGAAAAACAAGCACCACCATATTGAACGGGAGCGCATACACCGGGAGCTGGAAGACATACAGTACCGATCCAAGGCTGATGGATACGATGGCTACCATCGGGACCACAAGAAGAACCCAGAAGTAGGAGTATTGATTCGGGATGATGAAGAAACCGCCTATGGCGATGGCGGTCAGGATGTAGTTGAAGCCGACGTAACTGTAGCCGACTTCCGTAAGATCGGCACCGATGATGTTGTAGAAGCACCAGGCTGCAAAGAAGCCGAGGAAGGATAGGGTGAAGGCGATGCGGGAATAGATCAGCAGTCCCAGTGCGACCAGCATTCCGGACAGAACGCTGAACTGGAACAGGATGGCTCCAAGGGAAAGGAAATAGGTGCGGAAGACCGATGGGATGTCGAGTTGATTCCACCATTCGTATAATGCAACCAGTGAATGTCCGCCAATGATATACAGATCATTCAGGGTGTAGATGCCGCGTTCGTTCAAAGAAAGCGCGTAAAACTCTCTGGATGACAGCATCAGCAGCCACAGTGCGAACACAAAAGGCAGGCTAAGATGCGGCAGATAGTACTTTCCGATCACGCCTTCCAGCGTCACCGAAATGAACAGCGTGAAAATGGCGGCAATGGCCAGGAGGATGAGCAGCACGATCCCGGGTTCGTAGTATATGCCCAGTCCCAGACCAACCAGAAGCGAGTTGAATCCATAATAGCCCTGACGGATTTTCAGAGGGTCAAACCCAATGAGACGCGCCGCAACATTGGTAAAGAGCACCGACAACAGTCCGAACAGCCCGGCAAAGAAATCCAGGAAGGTGACGGGTATCAGTATGGCCGCAAAACCCTTGTTGTCCGAGAAGAAGATCTGGGTGTAGCTATTCAAAAAGCCTTTCCAAAACCACTCATACTTTTGCATCATGTTTCCTGCCCCGAAAAAAATTGTGGCTGATTTTTTTTCAAAGAACCCTGAGATGATCCGGAATATTCTCCAGGTCATTCAGTGTTTCCAGGGTCTCTTCCTTGCGTATCACATGCACACCGGAGTCTTTGTCGATCAGCACGACATTGGGGCGCAATGTGATAAATTGCAGCCACTGCGTGTTGTTGTATGCGCCAACCCTGCGTATGACAAAGGGGTCACCCTTTTTCAGCAGTGGAAAGAGGGTACTTTTTCTGACGACATCAATATTCATGCAAAGCGGACCGAAGATTGCTGTCTCCTCGGTCTGGTCGGAAACGGGTTTGGCCGGACGGATATCGTGGTCGTACCAGAATGAGGTAAAGAGCAGGTTGACCCCGGCGTCCAGTATCGACGCCC
>SKYW01000009.1 GCA_007127695.1 Balneolales bacterium
GAGCCCACCAACCACCTCGACGCCGACTCGGTGCAGTGGCTCGAACAGCACCTGGAGCGCTACGAAGGCACCGTGATCGCCATCACGCATGACCGTTATTTCCTGGATAACGTGGCCGGATGGATCCTGGAGCTGGATCACGGCGAGGGCATCCCCTTCGAAGGCAACTACAGCAGCTGGCTGGAGCAGAAACGCCGCCGGCTGGAGGTCGAGAAGCAGCAGAACAAAAAGCTCCAGAAGACCATCGACCGTGAGATGGAATGGATCCACACCAACCCGAAAGGGCGCACGACCAAGAGCAAGGCGCGCATCACGGCCTACGAGGACCTGCTTTCTGCCAGCGAACAGGAAAAAAAGCGCGATGAGCTGGAGATCTACATCCCGCCCGGACCGCGCCTGGGCGACAAGGTGATCCTGGCCAATGGCGTCTCCAAAGGGTTCGGCGACCGGCTGCTCTTCGAGAACCTGGAATTCAACCTGCCCGCCGGCGGCATCGTCGGTGTCATCGGTCCGAACGGCGCCGGCAAAACCACGCTCTTCCGCATGGTCACCGGTCAGGAGCAGGCCGACAGCGGCACGTTCGAGATCGGCGAGACCGTCATGATCGGCTATGCCGACCAGAGCCGGCCCCTGGATCCGAAAAAATCGATCTGGGAGGAGATTTCCGGTGGGGTGGATACGATCAAGCTGGGCAACCGGGACATCAACTCGCGCGCCTACGTCGCCCGTTTCAACTTCAGCGGCGGCGACCAGCAGAAAAAGACCGGGCAGCTCTCCGGCGGCGAGCGCAACCGCGTCCACCTGGCCAAAACACTCCGCGAGGGCGCCAACCTGCTTCTTCTGGATGAGCCCACGAACGACCTCGACGTCCAGACACTGCGGGCCCTGGAGGATGCGTTACTGAACTTTGCGGGATGCGTTGTCGTTATCTCTCACGACCGGTGGTTCCTCGACCGTATCGCCACGCACATCCTGGCCTTTGAAGGCGACAGCATGGTGCGATGGTTTGAAGGGAACTTCCGGCAATACCAGGAGTACCGGCGCGATGTGCTGGGCATTGACGACCAGCCCAAACGCATCCAGTACAAAAAGCTCAAGCGTGACTGATACCGCGCGGCGGCACCTCCTGTCTGACGCATCAGGCAGGGAACACGGCCCGCTATTTGCCAGAAATACGCAACGATACGCAAAACCATGCCCAAAGATTTTCTCATCCCGGACCTGTACCGGTCCGAGATCATCAAAACCGTAAAAAATGCGCGACAGATCCTGGATCCGCGCAAGAAGGACAGGAAACCCTCTGTGCTGGACCTGGGACCGGTGCGTTTTCTCATCCCGCGTCACTTCGGTTTCTGCTACGGGGTGGAAAATGCCATTGACATCGCCTATCGCACAATAGAGGAGCATCCCGGCAAAAACATCTACCTGCTCAGCGAGATGATCCACAATCCCACGGTCAACAAGGACCTGGAAGCGCGCGGGGTCCGTTTCCTGTTCGAAACGGACGGCACGGAGCGCATGTCGATCGAGTCGCTATCACCGGACGATATCGTCATCGTGCCGGCGTTTGGAACCACGGTTGAAATCCAGAAGAAACTCGAAAAACAGGGCATCAATCCGTATCAGTATGACACCACCTGCCCTTTTGTGATCAAGGTGTGGAAGCGGGGCAAGCAGCTGGGCTCCAAGGGATTCTCGCTTGTCATCCACGGAAAGTACCAACATGAGGAGACGCGCGCCACCTTCTCCCACAGCTCTCAGGAGGCGCCGTGCGTGGTGGTCCTGAATCCGGAGGAGGCGCACATTCTGGCTGACATCATCCTCGAAAGACGTCCACGCTCCGATTTCCAGAAGTACTTCGGGATGAAGTGCACCGACGGCTTCGATCCGGTCGAGGACATGAAGCGCATCGGCGTGATCAACCAGACAACCATGCTGGCCACCGAGACGCGCGAGGTGATGCAGATCCTGAGGGATGCGGTCGAGGAAAAGTACGGCGTTGCGGGCCGCAAGTCTGGTCCCGATGCGGCCCCCGGTTCCGTTGCGGCCCCCGGTTCCGGCGCGCTCCCCGGCTCAGGCGACACTTCCCCTGCCGCATCTGATGCAGATTCCGGATCCATTGCGGATCCCGGGTCCGGGGCCACTCCCGAGGACAGTCCGGGCGTGGAGATGCATTTCGCCGACACCACCGACACGCTGTGTTACGCCACCAACGAGAATCAGTCGGCCACCTACGGATTGATGGAAGAGCGGGCGGATATGGCTCTGGTCGTGGGCGGATACAACTCCTCGAACACGATGCACCTGGTGGAGTTGCTGGAAGAGCGATTCCCGGCCTATCACATCCGCGACGCCTCGGAAATCAAGTCGCGCAACGAGATACATCACTTCAACCAGTGGATCAAGGAAGTGTAGCGCACCCGCAACTGGATGCCGAAAGCGACCGAGCCGGTCACCATCGCCATCACCTCAGGCGCCTCATGTCCGGATGCGCTGGTGGACGAGGTGCTGCTCAAGGTGGCGTCCTATTTCGAGGGCTGCCGTCCGGTGGAAGAGGCGCTCAAGCCCTTCCGCGAAGAAGCCGCTCACTCCGGCACCACCTGAAAATAGGAGACCCGTCGCGGCTGGATCGACCGCAGCCGCAGATCCAGTTCGTCGGTCACCGGTTCCACCCGGGGTGTCACAACGCCCGTCGTATCACTCAAAATGTCAGAGTAATTTACAAACGCCTCGTACGGCACCATCTCCTGTGCCGTACTGAACTGGTCGATCGGAATCTGGTACCTCACAGTGAGGACCGTTGGGTTGAAGCGGATTTCCCATCCTTCCGGAACATTCCTGGCCTGCAGGGACACGCGCACTTCCCCCTCGGTGAATTCCGTCACCTGGAATGATACCCGGGCCTCGCTGACATCCCGCAGCGCAAGTCCATCCGGCTGGGTCAGCGCAACGCTCCGCTCCACCGAATTCTGCACATTCCGCAGGCGCAGCGTCTCCGTGGAAATGCTGCGAAGGGTATCGATGACCGACTGCGCGCCAATGACCGTCACACTGTCCGGCGCGACACGCACACGGCCGACAATTTCGTACTGTGGTCTGAGCTGCACATCCAAATCAGGGCGTATGGGCACCCTGATGCTGCTTTTGGGTTCCATGTTGAGGCTGATGCTAGTTGGCTCCACTTTCTGGACGGTGATGTCGGTGTAGGTCCCGATCTCTCTCTGTATGATTTCGCTGACATCCACTTCACCCTCGCTGTACGGAATGCTGATCTCGGGTGGATTGCGGTAGATTGCCAGCAGGTTCCATCCTTCCCCGCTCACGTCAACGCTGGCTTTGTCGGGAGGTTCGGAGACGAAAGCCATATCTTCGCTGTATTCCGTCACATGGAGCGGAACGCTTATGGTGTAGCTGTATTCCTTGCTCATGTTGACCAGCATCCACAGTGAAATGGCGATGAAACAGGCAATCAGGAAGACCACGGCGATTTCCCCCTTGTGCAGGTAGGTTGTTTCCGTATCGGATGTTCTGAAAATTTTGGACACCCAGTTTGTGAATCTGCTGTTGTTTGCCATGGTGGAAGAATGTGCCTGTTTTACCTGCGGACGAACTCCGTCGCCCTGCATGACTGCACGTGGATGCATTGCCGGAAAATAGCGATAATCCCGTCTAAAAACCTTATAACGATCACGTTTTGATGATAATATCGCGGACGATCTCCTCCTTGACGGCGGAGTTGAGCCGGGTTGCGATGGCGCGTCGTTGCATGTGGATTTCGTGGCGCCAGGATGGATCCGGGACATAGAGGATCAGCCGGCTGCCCTGGAATTTCATGTCGCGCACCTGTTCGCGGATCGCCTCGCCGATCACCTCGGGCCACAGCGCCAGGATCATCCCGCGCTTGAGCGCCACCCTGTGCGGATAATCCTCGATGAATTCGTCCACCAGTTCCCTGAGCTGTCGCGGTTGTTTTCTGTAGATTGCCATGATCTGTCGAGGTTTTTTTGCGAAGTTTCGGGGGGATCACATGCGTTGATACCTGCGAGTTTGATAGCGAAGCTGGATGTGTCATTGCCTAAGCAACCTGTTCCACCCGGCCTTCGCTGACCTCAAACGAGGTGA
Organism: Balneolales bacterium; assembly: GCA_007127695.1. Classification (GTDB taxonomy): domain Bacteria; phylum Bacteroidota; class Rhodothermia; order Balneolales; family Natronogracilivirgulaceae; genus SKNL01. Next base: position 4,123 of record SKYW01000009.1, read on the forward strand.
TATTGTTGCGGCCGTATGCCGAAAAACCGGAAATCTTGTCGGGATGCGCCGCCGTGATGAACGACTGTCCAACATGCTGGAGCAGCATCTGCATGACGGTCTCCGTCCGCTGCGGATCCAGATCGCCGAAAACATCATCCAGCAGGAACACCGGCAGATCTTCCAGTTCGTCATTGTAAAAATAGAGCTGTGCCATCTTCAGTGCCAGTGCAAAAATCCGATGCTGTCCCTGGGAGCCGAATTTGCGCAATTCCATGTCATTGAGGAAGAAGACGAGTTCGTCGCGGTGCGGACCGGTGATGGTCTGGCGGCGCTCCCGCTCGCGTTCGGCCGATTCCCGCAGGGCGGTTCGGTATTCCTTGAGGATGCGGCCGGCGTCAGGTTCGGGCTCCTCGCCGATGTCGCAGAACGTGCGGTAGGTTATGGACGGCACGAGGCCGGATCCGGCCAGTTCCTGGTGCGCCTGTTCGAGGTAGGACTGGAATTTGCTCACAAGGGTCCCGCGCCGTGCTATGATACGTGAACCGGTCTCCGCCAGTTGACGGTCCCACGGTTCGAGCATCAGGTCGAGCTGGTCCGTTTGCATGTGCAGGTCGGCGAGAAGGCGGTTGCGCTGCCGGACGATCTTGCGGTAGCGGATGAGGTCATCCAGATAGGACGGTGAGGTCTGCGATATGAGCGAATCCAGAAAAGAGCGGCGCTCGGCGGGACCTTCGCCGGTCAGCTTCCGGTCATCCGGCGAGACGAGCACGACGGGCACCAGTCCGATCAGGTCGGCGTGGCGTTCGAGCGGACTGTCATTGACCCAGAGTTTTTTCCCCTCTCCCCGGCTGTACGAACAGGCTACTTCGAACGAACTGCGGATGCTGCCCTGGAACGTGCCCCTGACCAGGAAAGACGGGGCCTGCTGCCGGACCACGTACATGTCGGAGCTGCTGGTGAAACTCCTTCCCATGCAAAGGTAGTGCAGGGCATCGATCAGGTTGGTTTTGCCTGCACCGTTCGGACCGGTGATGATATTCACATGCTCTCCCCACGTGACATCGGTCTGGTCATGATTCCGAAAATTTGTGAGGGAGAGCGACGTGTTGATCATCTGTTACATGAGACCGGATCAGTCTTTTTTATCGGTATCTTCGGCTTCTTCCCCGGCCGGCTCGTGTTCTTCCTTCGCCGGTTTTTCCCCTTCCTCTACCGGTTCGTCTGCCGGTTCTTCTGCTTCCTCAGTCGGTTCTTCTGCTTCCCCGGCCGGTTCGTCTGCCGGGCTTTCCCTTTCCTCAGCCGGTTCTTCTGCTTCCCCGGCCGGTTCGTCTGCCGGGCTTTCGGCAGTAGTTTCCGCCTTTTCGCTTTCGGTTTTCGCGTCATCCCGTGATTCCTCGGCGGCGGCTGCTTTCGTATCTGTTTCCGTACCTGCTTCCGTATCTGCTTTCTGTTCATCGGAAGCGTTATCGGAATCACCGGCATTACCGTCGTCTTCTTTCGGGAGTGCTTCGTTGACGATAATGGTACGGTCAAGGAAAACGGTATTGTTCAGTTTTTCGATGGCCTGGCGGGCATCGTTCTCCTCTGCCATCTCCACAAATCCGAAGCCGCGGGATCTGCGCGTGACCTTGTCCCGGACGATAAAGGCGTTGGTCACTTCGCCAAAGTTCTCGAAAAGTTCCTTAAGCTCATTTTGCCTGGTCTTCCATGCCAGGTTGCCTACGTAAATATTCATGGTGTGTATCCTAATATATACGGTTGATTTGTCAGTGCCCGGAGATGTCCGGGGCAATGATTCCCAATATAAAAAAAGCAGGCCGCGCATAAAAGCGGCCTGCTTTCAAATCCGGAGCGTTGCATGTTGCGGCGGCAGCCTTTTTACGGCGTCATTAGCCCGATGCAGGGACTTCATCACCTGCTCCGGCCGTTGCCGTTCGGCCTCAGCCACAATTCCGGTCCAACCGGTCACACGTTGAACGCGTCGCGACCGAGATACTCGGCGCTCAGGCCCAGTTGCTCCTCGATACGCAGCAGCTGGTTGTATTTCGCCAGGCGATCGGTCCGGCTCATGGATCCGGTCTTGATCTGTCCGGCGTTGGTCGCTACCGCAAGGTCGGCGATGGTCGTGTCCTCGGTCTCACCGGAACGGTGCGAGATCACGGCCGTATAAGCGTTTTTGTGCGCCAGCTCGATGGTATCCAGCGTCTCGGTCAGGGTTCCGATCTGGTTCACCTTGATCAGGATCGAGTTGGCTACGCCTTGCTCAATACCTTTGGCCAGACGGATGGAATTGGTTACGAACAGGTCGTCGCCCACCAGCTGCACTTTTTCGCCGATGGCGTCAGTCAGCTTCTTCCAGGCGTCCCAGTCGTTTTCGTCCATGGCATCCTCGATGGAGATGATCGGGTACTTGTCCACCCAGCTGCTCCAAAATTCAACCATTTCATCGGCCGACTTTTTGGAACCGTCGCTCCATTTGAACTCGTAGAGTCCGGATTCGGGATTGTAAAATTCGGCTGCTGCCGGATCAAGGGCGAGCAGGATATCCTCGCCGGGCTTGTAACCGGCCTTCTCGATGGCTTTGAGGATCACCTCGATGGCTTCCTCGTTGCTCTTGAGGTTGGGCGCAAATCCACCCTCGTCACCTACCGTGGTGGCATAACCCAGGTCGGAAAGCACCTTTTTGAGGTTGTGGAAGATCTCGCCGCCCATGCGGAGTGCGTGGGAGAATGATTCCGCACCGCTCGGCATGATCATGAATTCCTGAAGGTCCACGTTGTTGTCGGCATGCGAGCCGCCGTTGATGATGTTCATCATCGGTACGGGGAGCACTTTGGCGTTGACTCCGCCGACGTAGCGCCAGAACGGGATCTCCAGTTCGTTGGATGCGGCATCGGCCACGGCCAGTGATACGCCCAGCATGGCGTTGGCGCCCAGTTTTGATTTGTTTTCGGTTCCGTCCAGCTCGATGAGAAGCTGGTCGATGTCGACCTGGTTGAACACGTTGTATCCAACCAGTTCATCAGCAATGGTTTCGTTGACGTTTTCTACAGCCTTGAGCACGCCCTTGCCCATGTAGGCATCGCCGCCGTCACGCAGTTCCACTGCCTCATGCTCCCCTGTGGATGCTCCGGAGGGTACCGCGGCACGTCCCATGGTCCCGTTTTCGAGGATGACGTCCACTTCGACGGTCGGGTTGCCTCTGGAATCAAAAATCTGACGTGCAATAATGTCTTCAATAATAGCCATATTGATAGAATGATTAGTTTGTTGGTTTCGTTGAGAATTCTGCCATAAGGTATGGTTATTTTTGCTAATTTGGAAGAAAAGGGTCGCGAAACATCCTTGCCGCGGTGTCCATTTCATCTGTTTATAATTTTTGATTCATATTGTCAGATAGAATGTCCATGACGTTTATAATCATGCTCCTGTGTGTCCGGGATCATGCCCGGTCATGTCCATTTCATGTGATCGCAGCGGCGGCACCGAAGCGACAGGAGTTATCCATTTTCCATGTGATTTTCCATGCAGCCAGCTTACTTGTTTGATATCGACGGAACCTTGCTCAAAGTCAGGCACAAGGTCAACCGGACGCTCATCCAGCGGATCCTGGAGCGCTTCGGGTTCAACCACATCGACGTGGCCGGACTTGATTTTGCCGGCAAGACGGACCGCGACATTTTTTCCGAACTGCTGAAACAGCCCGACGACGACATGTTCCACCAGGTAAAACAACTCTACCTGCAGGAGCTGGAGCGCAACCTGTCCGCCAGAGATATCCACGTGTACAACGGGGTGCACGACAGTCTGGACTATCTGCAGGAAAGGGCGGCATGGACCGGGTTGCTGACGGGTAATTTTGCGCGGGCCGCCAAGATCAAACTGGCGGCTACCGGACTGCTGGAGCGGTTCCGGTTCGGGGCGTTCGGCGATGACCATCATGATCGCAACGAACTCCCTCCCAGTGCTTTCGAGGAGCTTGTCCGTCATTCCGGCGAGCCGTTCCGTCCCTCCGACCTGATCATCATCGGGGACACGCCCCGGGATGTGGAATGCGCGCGGTCATTTGGTTCGGTTGCCGTGGCGGTGGCAACCGGTTCTTATTCGTACGAAGAGCTCACCGACTGTCGCGCCGACTCCGTGTTGCACTCGCTTGAGGAGTTTCCGGAGTGGAACGAGCGGTATATGGCATCACGTGCCTGATGCCTGTCCTACCACATGCCGCCGAAGACAAACGTGATGTGGGGCGTGCCGAAGAATTGCTGCCTGTCGGATGCCGTCTCAAGCACTCCGGGCGCCTGTTGTTCCGGCGGAAGGTCGAAATTGAAGCTGGTGATGTTCTCACCGGGTCGATACGGTTCCATCACCTGGATGCCATCCGGGAAATAGTTGAAGTAGTACCCGATGCGGATGGTCTGGATGTTACCGAAATCGCCGCCGAGATTGGCGCCGATGGAGAGCTGTCCGGCCGCACCAAAGGTAAAGTATCCATCCCCCCAGCCCTGGAATACGTCATACTGCTGCTGTGAGAGGCCCTGAAATTGCGGTCGGAATCCCATGTCGAAGAGGTCATGATCGTAGTAGGGATAGACGAACGCGGCTACAGGTCCGCCCGAGGCCTGCACGAACAGCCGGAAATTGTCCGACAGATTTTTTGCGAACATCCTGCGGCTCAACCCGAACATGGCCGGAAAAACCATGACACGATTGTGTTTGTTCGGGATCACCGTATATCCCCAGTAGCCCTGAAAGCTCTGCTCGGATTCATCCCGCAGGTTATTGATCTGGAATTCAAAAATACCCTTGGTGTATCGGGAAAACACGCGCCGGTATTCCCCGCCGATGCCAAAGCCGTAGTTGTTCAGATGCAGCCGGAAGCCCATTCCGTTGCGTATGTCGAAGTCTTTCGGTGAGAGCGGGCGCGCCATTTCTTCCAGTTCGGGTTCTGGCCGCTCCTGGGCCAGGGATGGCGCGGACAGGACCTGTGCCATGAAAAACAGGCACAGAGCGGTCATAATGGCAAAGAATTGATTCATGTCGGTTTTATGGTAAGCGGGATCGAGGGGATAAGGTACGTTAATTGCGGAGATAAGTCAGGGTAATTTATCTGTAACGCGCACTTGCTAATGTTCCATACAATTGTATTTTCATAATGCCTTTTACATCCGAATCGTTTCCGCGTTGATAACGAATTTCCGGTTTGGATGGTATCAACCCTGCAAATACTAATAACAATATGGCTAACATTAACAAACTGGAGATTTTTGGTCCCGCTTCCACGCTGAAGCGCATCGGAGAGGTCATGTTGGAAGAAACGCCGCATGTCCATTATTTCAAGCGCGACATATCGGATGGAAAGTCCGTCCGGGTATTCATCTATGAAGACCACAATACGGCGGTCCATTCTGCACGGTGCGTCACCTGCATCCTGTCAGAAGATCCTTCCGTGACCCGTCTTGAAATTGTGGATGTCGGAAAGCAGAGCGGTTTCCGCGGATCTCAGGAGCCCGATGAACAACCGGTCTACGAGCAGATCCTGGACTTCATCCTGGACTACAGCAAGCAGTACGGATTGACGGTCCAGGAACGGTCACCGGAACTTGAGGAAAAAGAAGAGGAGTGAGCGGCAAACCGGAACAAGAGCCAGATTGGACCGTAGTCCGGATGCTGGAGTGGGCGACCGATCATTTCCGTTCCCTGGATGTGCCATCGCCCCGTCTTAGTATAGAGTGGCTGCTTTCACACGTGCTTAAAGTCAAGCGGCTGGATCTGTACCTGCAGTTTGACCGTCCCCTGACCATGGATGAGCGTGACGCGCTGCGTCCGCTGGTACGGCGCCGCGGTCGGCATGAGCCGCTTCAGTACCTGACCGGATCCACCGATTTCTACAATCTCACGCTGCGTGTCACCCCGGACGTGCTCATCCCCCGTCCGGAGACCGAACAGCTCGTGGAACTGATGCTACGCGACCATCCCGGCGAGGAGGGGCTGCGCTTTCTGGATATCGGCACCGGTTCCGGCTGTATTGCGCTTGCCGCCAAAAAGGAGCGTCCGCGATGGCAGGTGACTGCCATCGACACCAGTGCCGAAGCGTTGCATGTCGCCCGTGGGAATGCACGGGAAAACGGCCTTGACATCACGTTCGTGCAGGCCGACCTGGCCGGTTACTCTCCCCCGGAGAAACAGCACATCATCGTCTCCAACCCGCCCTACATACCAGATGATGAGGCGGCGGAACTCCCCAGGGAAGTTGCCGACTTTGAGCCATCCGCAGCGCTCGTTGCAACCGATGTGATGAGCGTTTACCGCAGCCTGCTGCGCATTTGCGAAAATCATCTGCTGCCAGGCGGATATTTCTATCTTGAAATCAATGAAAGCCATGGCTCCATGTTATTGTTATTATGCGAGAAAACTCCCCTTTCGTGCCGGCTTCTGAAGGACTATTCCGGCAAGGACCGGTTCCTGGTAGGAAAATTGGAGGGCTGAGCGGATAACATATTGTACAAGCTTGATTTAACATCATCGTAACAAGAGGGAAACAAAACAATAACACTGGGTGTTGATAACTTGTTGAAAACTTTTCTATGCCCGGGCGGTTGTTTCAGAAAGCGCATCGAGTGGCATCCGTTGACAAATTCCAGGCACTTTACAGGTCGCATACAGTTCTAACATATAACGTTTTAAATTATTGCATGCCATACTTTTAATAGCATTTAGGGAATGTGGATAAATCCGGCTGTGAGCTTGTCTTTTTTTTTGACAAGTATCGCAATTATTGGCATCTTCTTTTCCACATACTGGGGTTTGAGGAACCGTATTGTGGATAACTGAGCAATAAATCGTTAAAGTCAAGCAGAATTATTGGTTTTTTTCATGGTAGAAACAGGAAAAAAAGCGAACCAAAAAGAATCGGAGGATATAGTAACGGCGGGTAGCGCGTGGGCCCGGTGTCTTGATATCATTAAAGACAATATTAACTATCAGAAGTACAAGTCCTGGTTCCATCCCATCAAGCCGGTTGCGCTTAACAACAAGACACTGACCATTCAGGTGCCATCGCAGTTCTGGTACGAGTGGCTGGAAGAACATTATTACAATATCATGAGGTCGACCATCACCAAAGTGCTCGGTGAAGGTGCACGATTTGAGTATTCCATTGTATTGGAAAAAGCGGAACAGGAGCACGATGACCGGGCTGTGCGGATGCCGCAGCGGTCTTCTCCGCCCATTCCGCCCGAACCCGGCGCTTCTTACGGCCACATCGGGTATCATCCCTCCTATTCTGCGGAAACCATCCAGAATCCTTTTGTCATCCCAGGGATACGCAAGAGCAAGATCGATCCGAACCTGAACGAGAATTACATTTTCAGCCATTTCATCGAAGGTGACTGCAACCGGCTGGCACGTTCGGCGGCCATTGCCATTTCCGAGAATCCGGGCAATAACTCGTTCAATCCGTTTTTCATCTACGGAGGGGTCGGGCTTGGCAAAACACACCTGGTACAGAGCATCGGCAACAAGATCCGTCAGGATTTTGGCGACGAATTCTCCATCCTTTACATTTCCTCCGACCAGTTCACCAACGAGTTTGTTCATGCCATCCGGAACAACCGTGCCCGAGAATTCTCCATGTTCTACCGGAACATTGACGTGCTCATTGTGGATGACATCCAGTTTTTCAGCGGAAAGGAGAAAACGCAGGAGGAGTTTTTCCACATATTCAACGCGCTGCACCAGGATGGCAAGCAGATCATCATGACCAGCGATCGTGCGCCCAAGGACATCCAGGATATTGAAGAGCGGCTTATCTCCCGTTTCAACTGGGGGCTGAGCGCCGACCTGCAGATGCCTGACTATGAGACGCGGTACGCGATCCTGGAGAAGAAGGCCATGGAAAACGGCATTGAATTCGATCCGGAGATCTTCGAGTTCATCGCCCACAACTTCAAATCCAGCGTGCGTGACCTGCAGGGCGCCATCATCAAACTCCTTGCCACGGCCTCCCTGCAGAAGATCGACAACATCGACCTGCCGATGGCCAAGCGTATCCTCAAGGATCTCATCAAGGAGACCAAGAAGCATATCTCCGTTGAGGACATCCAGCGCCTGGTGTGCGATTATTTCGGCATCGATCCCAACAAGGTGCGGGAAAAAACGCGCAAGCAGGAGATCGTTGAGGCGCGGCAGATTGCCATGTACCTTTCGAAGACCATGACCAAGTCCAGTCTGAAGACAATCGGACTCCATTTCGGCGGGCGCGACCATTCCACGGTCATCCATGCCATCCACACGGTAGAGGACCGGCAGGAGACCAGTCCGAAGTTTTCGCAGATCGTCAAGGATATCCAGCAGCGCATTGAGCTTGCGAGCATGTAAGAGCTGTTATGGATCGTATCACCGTGAAAAATCTCCGGTTCCGCAGCCTGCACGGGTTCTTTCCCAAAGAGCGCGAGCAGGGGAATGACTTTGAGGTGGATGTGGTGATCCACGTCCCGCTTGCGGGGGCAGCCCGGGGCGACGAGCTGGACCGGACGGTCGACTACAGCCGGGTGGCGGCGCTGGTGGGCGAGGTGATGGAGGGACGGTCGGTGAAGCTGATCGAGACACTGCTCTACGGGATCGGTGAGTCGCTGATGCGTGCCTGGCCGAACGCCGCGAGGATCGAGGTGGCGGTCCGCAAGATGAATCCACCCATGTCGCCATCCTGTGAATACACCGAAGTCCGGAGCCAATGGCCAAAGCGGTAATAGCACTGGGATCCAATCTTGGGGACAGGCTGGCGCACATGTCGCATGCCCGCAGGTTCCTGTCCACGCTGAGCACCGTGCCGCCCGTGGCTTCGTCCATCTATGAGACCGAGCCGGTGGGCGAGGCGTCGACGCACCGGTATTACAATGCGGTCTGCGCTATCGAGACCGAACTGGATGCCATGTCGCTGCTGGAGGCGCTCAAGGGTTACGAACAGGAATACGGGCGTGATCCGTCCGCCCCGCGATGGTCCAACCGCACCATTGACCTGGACATCATCGACTACGACCGGCAGGTCATTGCGCGTCAGCGGCTGCACGTGCCGCATCCCGAGTATGAAAAGCGCCTGTTCGTGCTGGACCCGCTGCAGGAGATCCTTCCCGGCTGGCGGGATGTGCGGTCCGGGGAGACGGTGGATGCGCTCATTGCGTCGTCACACAAAATTGAAGTTTCGAAAACGAGTCTAAAGTGGTAGTTTTCCATCCATGAACCAGTTCGATTTCATCGCCATAGAAGGGGTCATCGGCGCGGGGAAAACCTCGCTTGCCCGGATGCTGGCCGAGCGGCACAACGCGCGGCTGGTCCTGGAGGAGTTTGAGGAAAATCCGTTTCTGCCCCGTTTTTACGAGGACCGTGAGCGCTATGCCTTCCAGACGCAACTGGCGTTCCTGGCCAGCCGGTTCAAGCAGCAGGAGAAGCTGCGCAGCCGCGACCTGTTCCACGAAATGGTGATCTCGGACTATCTGTTCGACAAGGACCGGATCTTTGCACGGCTGAACCTCTCCGGCGATGAAATGGCGCTTTACGACAGCATCTACGGCATCATGAACAGCATTGCCGCCAAGGCGGACATGGTGGTCTTCATCCAGTCCTCGGTCGACCGGCTCATGCAGAACATCCGCGAGCGTGGTCGGCCCTATGAAAAGGAGATGTCACGCTCTTATATCGAGGAGCTCAACAACGCCTACAATCACTTTTTCCACCACTATTCCCGTTCGCCGCTGATCATCATCAATGCCACCGAAGTCGATTTCGTCCACAATGAATCGCATCTGAAATACATTGAGGATCAAATATTTTACGAACCCATACGTAGCAATACCACACACATTACGCCGGGCTGATCCCGTCCGGACCGGCTGATTGCGCCGGGGGCGATCATGCCGGGCGTTTTCATACCGGGGCGATCTGACCCTGACGGCGTGAACGTCCATACCAGCTCACACCAGTTTCCGAATCATGCTGCGCATCATTCTGCTTATCATCATCTCCTACATTGTCATCCGCATAGCGCTGCGGCTGCTGCTGACCGAGTCCCCAATGCGGCGCCGCACGCGCGGGCACGGTGCGGGCGGACCAAAAGTCGGGTCGCAGGACAACTATCCTTTTTCGCGCGGCGACGACTCCGGTCCCAATCGCACACGCAGATCCGGATCCAACAGTTTTGACGATATTGAGGATGCGGAGTTCGAGGAGATCCCTCCGCGCAAATCCGGTGACACCCGGAAGGAAGAGAAGTGACGCCTGCCGCCGGAATTATCCCGCACTTGCTTTTTCTCTTCCTCTTGCAAAGTTATCCCTGATCATCGTATATTTGAAATCTACTCTCAAATGCCCTGGTGGTGGAAGTGGTAGACACGCTATCTTGAGGGGGTAGTGCCTTAATTGGCGTGCTGGTTCGAGTCCAGTCCAGGGCACCAAAA
>SKYW01000176.1 GCA_007127695.1 Balneolales bacterium
CAGCGAGGCCCCGAAATCGCCGGTCGAACGGAACCCGTCAATGAAAAGGATCACCGCCAGGATCCCGACCGGATACCACAGGATCCCATCAGGCATGACCAGCAGGGACACCAGGGCTGCAAAAAGGTACAGCACAAACAGGGAAGGCAGCAAATGGACCGGTTTCATGGTGCCTGGATGCAGCCGGTTCAGCACCACGCGTGCCATCCCGGAATTGTAAACCTGCTTGAAGAATTTTTTCAGGTCGGTTCGCCGCTTGTGATAGACCCAGGCATCCCCGATGAGCGCCGATCGATAGCCCGCTTGCATGAGCCGCATGCTAAGGTCCAGATCCTCGCCAAAGCGCAAACCTGAAAAGCCTCCGACATCGAGAAATGCGGCTTTCCGTACACCCTTGTTGAAGCTGCGGGGATAGTACTTGTCGAGCTTGCGGCGCCCGCCCCGGATCCCGCCCGTGGTCAGAAAAGAGGTCATGGCATAGTCGATCGCCTTCTGCGTAGCCGAAAACTCCGCCGCCGCGCGGTCAGGTCCGCCGAAAAAGTCAATGGACGTATCCTCCAGCGCCTTCTCCACCGCTTCGAAATACCCCTGCGGTATGATGCAGTCGGAGTCGAAAAACAGCAGCCATTCGCCGAGGGCGGATTTGGAGCCCGTGTTGCGCGCCGCTGCCGGACCGGCATTCTCCTGGAACAGGTACCTGAGCTCAAGATCCCCGGAAAATCCCTCGCAAACCTCATCGCAGCGAACCGATGAACCGTCCTCCACCACGATGACCTCCCAGTTTGCCGGATCGCTTTTCGATGCCGCCTCATTTTCACGTGCCGCATCATTTTCCGATGCCGCCTCGTTTTCACGTGCCGCATCGTTATCCGTCACACTTGCTGCCTTCAAGCTGACAAGACTTTCAAGCAACTCCCTGAGTTCGTCGGGACGGTTGTACACCGGGATGATAATGGAATATCGAATGGTCATCGGCTTCTTATCTTCTGTAATATTCTGAACACTCTGCGCACCGGTAATGTTAGGAAATCATGACATGAGTTGCACAGCAGATTGCGGCAGATTGTGTGGAACTACCTTCCCGTAAAAAAAAACGTAACCTACGGAATGAACAAGGCGATAATACTCTGCATTTTTACACTTTATATTTCCATTTTTCCTGCTTTGTCCCCGCTGGGTGCACAGGATATAAGGTTTTGGTATTCGCCTGAAACGGAACAGTTTTCGGCTGACCAGTTCCGGACTGACCTGCTGCGCGAAGACAGCGGATCAAGCATGCGGATCCGTGAAGGCGAACTGATCTTCGGTGACGGTTCTGCCATGGTTTCCGGGTTTCATCAAGCATCCATAAGCGAGGACAGGTCATTTGTCGGCATCCTTTTTGTCAGGGGCGATCAGGTGGCGGCAGAGATCTACCGGTCCGACGGAGCCCTGTTGCATCGCATCAGCCGCATTGCCGGTTACGACCCGGGTGATCCCTCCATCCGTCTCTACATGCTCAACAACGGTAGCTTTGTCTATCGCGACAATATCGCCTCATTTACCTATTTTGATGAGCGCGGAGAGGAAATTTCCCAGATTTTCAACAGCGCAGGCAGCCCGGAAGGAGAAGCCGTTTCGGAATTTGCAAGCACACCGTTCGGACACCGGATGGTCGCATTCAACCCGCGGATTTTCTCCGGCGAACAGGTCGGATCACGCATCAGGGACATCCGTTTCGGGGATGAGGGCCGCACGCTCACACAATCCGGTAACAGAAGTATCCAATCGGTTCGGATGCATCCCTCGGGCCGGTTGATGCTGGCCCATCTCCTGGATGAGCCCAGTGACCGGCACTACGCAATGGTGCTGTCGGTCCGGGGAGATATCCTGGCGGATATCGACTACGAAGACAACGAAATAGAGGAGGTGGTGCTGAGTCCCTGCGCCCGATATGTCACGGGTCGTGCTTCCGGCAGGGCCATGGTGCACGAAGTGGCCAGCGGGGAACGGCTTGGCAGTGCCAGTTTCAGGGAACGCGTGCAGGCGGCCTCGTGGATGCCCGATGGCAAACTGGCCGTACTGACCGGAACCCGGAACAACAACCGCCTGGAGAATATCAGGATGCATGTCATCGATGTGCGCCAGAGACGAGTTGTTCGCGAAGAAACAGGCCTCACCGTGCACACGTCTCCCCATTTCCCGCTTTCACTGCAGTACGAAAATGATGCGACCTACCGTCTTCAGGGCACCAACAGAGAGCTGATCATCCGTCATTCACTTTGATGATGTTCGACCGGTCCACGAAGTCATGTTGCAGATCAGGCTGATGTTCGACCGGCCCCCGGAGTCATATTTCAGACGAGCAGTCTGGATGGATTTCCTCAGGGTGAGAGATCCTCAGGTTATCGAATATTCTAAGGATGATTGAATATTCTCAGGGTGATTGGACATCCTCAAAAAAAGTGCTTTCAGAATCAATTGCGGGACTCTTCCGGGAAATTCTCCCGTGATGCCCGTTTATCCGCGTCATCTGCCGGTTTTTGAACCTGCTTTTCCGGGGCTTTCCAGTCAAAGGTCAGACCGTCACGTGATTGGTTCATCTTTATGCGAATGACCGATCCCTCTGCTTTTGCAGCTCCCAGGATCTCCTCGGCAAGCGGGTCTTCAACATATTTCTGGATGGCCCGCTTGAGGGGACGTGCGCCGAACTTCTGGTCGAATCCCTTATCCGCAAGGAACTCCTTGGCACCCTTGGTGATCTCAACTTTGTAGCCCAGGTTCTCAATGCGTGCGAACAGCTCCTCGGCCAGGTTGTCGATGATCTTGAAGATATTAGATTTGTCAAGCGGCTTGAACACGATCACGTCATCGACACGGTTCAGGAATTCCGGATTGAACACCTTGGTAAGGGCGTCCTGGATGGTGCTTTTCATCTTGGCATAATCGAAAGTAGCTTCCGTGTTCGAGAAGCCGATGCCGCGACCCAGATTCTTGATGTCGCGCGCTCCGATGTTCGAGGTCATGATGATGATGGTGTTGCGGAAATCGACCTTGCGCCCAAGGCTGTCAGTCAATACACCGTCATCCAGCACCTGCAGCAACAGGTTGAATACGTCCGGGTGTGCCTTTTCAATCTCGTCGAGCAGAACCACACTGTAGGGCTTGCGGCGAACTTTTTCGGTCAGGATACCGCCCTCCTCGTAGCCGACATAGCCCGGAGGCGCTCCAACCAATCGCGACACCGAGAATTTCTCCATGTACTCACTCATGTCAACACGGATTAGCGCATCGGTGGAATCGAAGAGGTACTTGGACATGACCTTGGCCAGCTCGGTCTTTCCGACACCGGTGGGACCCAGGAAAATGAACGATCCAATCGGACGGAACGGATCTTTAAGGCCGGCACGGGTGCGCTGGATGGCCTTGCTCAGCTTGAGGATGGCCTCTTCCTGCCCTATGACACTGGAAGACAGCTCTTCTTTCATCTTCAGCAGCTTCTGGCCTTCGCTCTGAGCAATTTTATTGACAGGGATACCGGTGATCATGGCGACCACCGTGGCTACATCCGACTCGTTTACGTCATGGATGATTTTCTCACACTCTTTCTCCCATTCCCGCTGCTCACGCTCCAGTTCCTCAATGAGCTTCTTTTCGGTGTCACGCAGACGGGCCGCATCCTCAAAGCGCTGCTTTTTGACCATATTGTTCTTTTCTGCACTGGTTAGTTCGATCTCCTCCTCCAGCTTCACGATATGATCCGGGACGGTGATATTGGAAAGGTGCACACGCGCTCCGGCCTCGTCCAAAGCATCAATGGCCTTGTCCGGCAGGAAACGGTCCGTGATGTACCGGTCCGTGATGGTGACACATGCACGGATGGCCTCATCGGAGTAGCGCACATTGTGGTGCTTCTCGTACTTGCCCTTGATCTGATTGAGGATGGTGATCGTCTCCTCAGGAGTGGTTGCATCCACCATGATTTTCTGGAAGCGGCGCTCGAGGGCACCATCCTTTTCAATGTACTGACGATATTCGTTCAGCGTGGTGGCGCCGATAGCCTGAACATCACCGCGCGCCAGAGCCGGTTTAAGCATGTTGGATGCGTCAAGCGACCCGCTGGCGCCGCCAGCCCCCACAATGGTGTGCA
>SKYW01000204.1 GCA_007127695.1 Balneolales bacterium
CCTTGACTTCATCGCCATAAAGCACATCCAGGTTAAAATCGCGAGCCTCTTCGGGAATAGCCGCTATGGCAGCCTCCTGAAGGCGGTCCAGAAAAAAAGTCTCTTCGCCAAAAAAGGCGTAGACCGGCTTGATATCAGACCCCTTCAGTTCTTCCAGAAAGGACTGGTATACATTCAGACTGGATTTTTTTTTTGCCATGGTTCTACTGGAAAATATCTGAGACTGGCAGCTGTCTAGGAGACACTACGGATAGAGCCGGCCCATCATGCGCGGGAACGGGATGGTTTCACGGACGTGCTTCAAACCGCACAGCCAGGCCACGGTCCGCTCCAGCCCCAGACCAAATCCGGAGTGAGGCACCGTTCCATACCTTCTCAGATCCAGATACCAGCGGAACTGCTCTTCCGGAAGGTTATGCTCTTTGATCCGTTGAAGCAGATTCTCGAGGTTGTCCTCACGCTGGCCTCCGCCAATGATCTCACCATATCCCTCAGGAGCGATCATGTCCACACCAAGGGCAACCTCTTCGTTTTCCGGATCGCGCTTCATATAGAAAGCTTTCACTTCTGACGGATAGCCATAGACCATCAACGGAGTCGGATCATCCATGGTGAGCAGTGTCTCATCGCTTCCTCCGAAATCCTCGCCCCATTTCTTATCCAGAGCCGATTTCTTCCACACAGGAATGTTGCGCAGGTCCTCCTCAATCTGATCGAGACGGGCATTGATGTCCCCTCTCCGGCGGTCGATCTGAAACTTTCTGCCCTTTTTTGCCTGCCCGAACTCCGCATCAAGGGATGTCAGCTCTTTTTTGAGCGCTTCTGCTTCAACCTTGCGCTCCTTTTCCATGCCATCGAGCCGATCCTGCATGGCAGGGGCATTCAGACGGGTAACGGCATCGGTATAGCTTATGCGTGGAAAGGGGGTTTTCACCTGTTCCAGCTTCGACACATCCCGCTCCAGGATCTCCAGCTCCTCACGGTTGATCCTGACCACTTCCCGGACCAGAAATTCCACCAATTGCTCGGCAAGATCCATATTCATGTTCAGGTCATAGTAGGCCATTTCCGGCTCGATCATCCAGAATTCGGTCAGGTGACGGCGGGTCTTGCTTTTTTCAGCACGAAACGTGGGGCCAAAAGTATAAATCTTCCCGTGGGCCATGGCCATTGCCTCCCCGTACAGCTGGCCGGACTGGGTCAGATAGGCCTTCCTGTCAAAGTAATCCGTTTCAAAAAGATTGGTTGTGCCTTCTGCCGCGTTGCCCGTAAAAATAGGCGCATCCATCTGGATGAACCCGCGTTCCTGGAAGAAACGGTGAACGGCATGGATAATGGTGTTGCGCACCCGCATCGCCGCCCATTGTTTCCGGCTGCGAAGCCACAGGTGACGGTGTTCCATCAGAAACTCAATTCCGTGTTCCTTGGGGGTGATGGGATATTCCTCGGCCTGTGAGACGATGGTCAATCCGGTCACGTGGAGTTCGTGCCCTCCAATGCTGCGCTCGTCGACATGAACATTGCCGGTGATCTCAATGGCACTTTCCTGCTGCAGCGAGAGGGCCTTTTCCCAGATATCTTCTGCAACATCCTCCAGTGACACAATGGACTGGCACAACCCCGTGCCATCCCTTACAATGATGAATACCAGTTTTTTGCTGGTCCGTATATTATAGACCCACCCTTTCAGTGTTATCTGTTCACCAGCATGTTTCGAAATTTCGTTAATGTAGACCATAAGCTAATATCGTTTTATCATATCGGTTCCGATGCATGAAAGCTGCAACGGAAACGGAAATTGCAGAAAGCTCCCTTCTTGCTTCCCGTTCCATTGTGAAAAATGGCTACGGTGATTCGGTCTTCTCCCTTTCCTCCGGCATGAGGACCGTTTCGGTAAATTGTTTTTCATCAAAAAAGGTCTCGCAAAGATCGCGAATTTGCGTTGCATCCGCACTATCGATTTCGGCCACAAGCTCATCGAGGGTGATGTAACGATCATAGAATACTTCGCTTTTTGCGAGCCGTGTCATCCTGTTGCTCATGCTCTCCTGGGCCAGCAGGAGTTTGCCCTTGAGCTGGGATTTTGCTTCATCCAGCTCCTTTTGCGGGATGAGATCCTGGCTGAGACGTCTCAATTCCACCAATACCAGTTCGCGGACATGGTCCAGGTATTCCATGTCGGTTCCCGCATAGATCCCGAACAGGCCGCTGTCCCGGAACGCCTCCATGAATGACTGGATATGGTAGCAGTAGCCGTACTTTTCCCGGATGTTCTGATGCAGGCGGGAGCTCATTCCAGACCCGAGGACCGTATTGGCCAAAAGCAGTTTGTAGCGGTCCGGATCCACTGCCGAAAGGGCGCGCCGTCCCATCATGAAATGGGTCTGTTCAATCGGGCGTCTGATAAGCGTCTTGCTGGGTTTGTAATCCATCATGGGCTCATCACCGTTGGCCACAAACTCGTTTTCAAGTGGCTGGAAGTATTTCTCGACCAGCCGGACGACCTGCTCGTGTTCCGCATTGCCCGCTACGGCAATAATGACATTCATCGGGTGATAGTGTTCCCGCATGTAGCTGAAGAGCGACTCGCGGCTGAAACCGGATACCGTTGATTCAAAGCCAATGATGGGCCTTCCAAGAGGATGAGGCAGAAAAAGCTGCTTGTGAAACTCCTCGAAGATGAAATCCTCCGGATTGTCCCGGTACATCTTCATTTCTTCAATGACCACCTTTTTCTCTTTCTCTATCTCCTCTTCGGGAAACCTGGAATGGAGGACCATATCCGTAAGCACATCCAGCGCCGTATCCAGTTCGGAATCCAGGCACCGGGCATAGTAGCAGGTCAGTTCGGGTGAGGTGAACGCGTTCAGATACCCGCCAACCGCCTCCATGCTAAGCGCGATATCGAAGGCAGTGCGGTTTTCGGTGCCCTTGAAGAGCATGTGTTCCAGAAAGTGGGTGATGCCCGCTTCGGGATCTTTCTCATGCCTGCTTCCGGTTTTTACCCAAATACCAACCGAAAGGCTGCGTACGGTCCGGATGGATTCGGTAACAATTCTCAGGCCGCTGGGCAATACCGTTTTCTGAATCCGATCGGGTGTACTCATATACGAATGTTTATTTCAATGATGTTCGTTTACGGCGAAGTTACAAGTGCCCAAATATACAAAAAGCGCCACCATAATATGGCGACGCTTTTTCATAGTTTTTCGATGGATGCGGGACCGCTGCAACAGACCGTTGGTCCGCTGCAATCCCGTCATCCGATAATGCAAGGACTTCTTCCCTTATTCTTTGGGAATGAGCGCCTTCCTTGAGAGTCGGAGCTTGCCGCCATCTTCCACTTTCAGCAGCTTCACTTCGATCTGATCGCCTTCTGAAAGCACATCGGTCACTTTGTTGATTCGCTTGTGATCGATTTCGGAAATATGGAGCAATCCATCACGACCCGGCATGATTTCTACAAAAGCGCCGTACTCCTTGATAGAGCGAACGGTACCGGTGTAAACCTCGCCTTCCTCAAGATCACCGGTAATGGACTTGATCTTCTGGATGGCAGCATCGATTTTCTCCCGGCTGTCAGCCGAAATGGTCACAACACCCTTGTTGCCAACCTCTTCGATCATGACTTCGGCGCCGGTTTCACGCTGGATGGACTGGATCACCTTGCCACCGGGACCGATGATTCCACCGATCTGATCCGTCTCGACTTCGATTTTCTCGAAGGACGGAGCATACTCGGAAATTTCCGGACGGGGGGCAGAGATGGTTTCGGACATTTTCTCCAAAATGTGGAGGCGTCCCTCACGGGCCTGTTGCAGGGCTTCCACCATCACCTCAAAGGAAATCCCTTTCACTTTGATATCCATCTGGCAGGCGGTGATGCCGTCAGCCGTTCCGGTGACTTTGAAGTCCATGTCGCCCATGTGGTCCTCTTCACCCTGGATATCGGAGAGCACGACGTGTTTGCCGTCGCCCACGATCATTCCCATGGCGATACCGGCCACCGCTTTTTTCAGGGGGACACCGGCATCCATCAGGGCCATGGACCCGCCACAGACCGAAGCCATGGAGGAGGATCCGTTGGACTCAAGGACATCGGATACCACACGGA
>SKYW01000049.1 GCA_007127695.1 Balneolales bacterium
CCAATCGTTCCACCCTTGCCTTTGCAATGACCCGGACCGATTGAAACAATTTCCGCACATCAAGCGTAAAATGAAACAAACAAACCGAAACACAATCAGACGACGATGGCAATGACCAAAAGACTCACAAAATCGGCAACAGACAAAGTGCTGCTCGGGGTGTGCGGCGGAATCGCGGAATATCTTGGCTGGGACAGTACCCTCGTGCGCATCATCTTCGTACTTGCTGCAATTTTCGGAATTGGCTCATTTGTTCTATTTTATCTCATCCTTGCTGTGATCATGCCGCGGTGAGTGCGCACTACCGATATCCACTCCACTTAGCCGTGTGACCATCTGAAACCGGTTGGCAGCCATTCCGATCGGCTAATGGCCGTACCGCCGTGAGAAACAGCAGGAAAGTGATTTTGCAGGGTAGTAACTTTGTGATGAGTACCCATTCTGATCTTGTACAAGGATGAAAATCGGCATTATCGGTCCCGAGCCCATGGCCATGACATGGGAACAGCATCTCCGGTTCATAACCGGGGTTCATGAAGTTGTGATGGCCCGGGACATCAGCCTTCTGGACGACGTCGCCGCCTGTCTCATCCTGAATGATGCCTCATCCGGCGAAACCGACACAGGACAGTTGCTTGCGGCTCTCAAGCGCGGTTTTCACATTTTGTGGGTGGCGCCCCTGCCTACCGACCCCGACGAGATCCGGCGCTGGCACGAAGCTGCCGAGGAGTCATCGGTGATTGTCATGTTCTCCATGTGGTCCCACTACTCACCCGCCACCCAGTGGCTGTTCAACCACATCGCACCCCCCGGCAAGATCCATATCCACCGGGAATGGTCCGGCCCCCAGCATACACCGGATATCAATACGCTCTACCGGATTTTCCTCGAGGAAGTGTCGCTCTGCCTGGAATGGAGCCGAAGCCGGCTGATCCGTTTCGAGGGTGATGTCCACATCCCATCCCAAAAAGCCATGGAAAACCCGTCCATGCAACAGCTGTACCTGCGGTTCAGCAACGGAACCACATCCTCCCTTTTCCTGAATCCGTATGGCCTTGAAAACCGCCATTCGCGGTTCCTGACAGGCACCAAAATGGCTGCCGTTTGCCAGGTCAACGAGCATCTCATCAAAAAGTGGATGCTGGACGGAGCGGAGCAGGACACTCCGGAGATCATGCACTTCGACTTCAAAGAGCCCGCACGGCACCTCCTCTCGCACTTCATCCGATCCGTCAGGACGGGGTGCAAGCCGATTTTCGGCATCAGCGAACTTCATCAGCTGGCTGCCATCATCCGGCATTTCCGGGAGCGGTAAGACAAGCATTTTGCAAGTCGGACGTTATGCACCCAACGGGTTTTTTTGGCTATGAAATCGTTATAAAATCCGCTATCCTTGAAAGGTTATAACAAAACAAATAATTGACGTACACATGAAACAACTGACATTTACACTCTCCGCATTTTTCCTTGTTTTTGCCCTCTGGAACTGTACCGGAAACGGCGGCGGCACGACCATCACGGATGAAGGGCTGGAAATTACCGATGAAGAAGCCGGAACGGGCGACCAGGCTGTCGATGGCGATTTTCTCACGATCCATTTCAGGGGAACACTTGAGGACGGACAGGTATTTGAATCAACATTCGAGCGCGAGGAGCCCATCGTTGTCCAGGTAGGAACCGGCCAGCTTCCCATCAGGGGATGGGATGAGGGAATGATCGGCATGCGCGAGGGTGGAAAACGCTCTCTGGTAATCCCGCCGAATCTTTCATTTGGTGAAGAAGGCGTGCCAGGGTTTATTCCCGGCGGTGAGAACATCTACATGGACATTGAACTGGTTTCGATCATGAAACCGCCGACGCCCTGGGAGCTTGACCACTCCGAGCTGGAAACCATGGAAAGCGGCCTTCAGTACTACATCCACGAAGAAGGAAGCGATGAAAAGCCGGAAGAAGGGGATATGATATCCGTGCACTACTCGGGTTTTCTGGAGGATGGCACCATGTTTGACAGTTCTCAGCTCAGAAATCAGACATTCGAGTTTCAGGTTGGACTGGGTCAGGTTATCCCCGGATGGGACCAGGGACTGATGGATATGTCCGCAGGCGAAAAAAGAACGCTGGTAATTCCCCCTGAACTCGGTTACGGTGAGCAGGGTGCCGGGCAAGTCATACCGCCCAACGCTACCCTGATCTTCGATGTGGAACTGGTCAGTATCAACTGACCGGTCGACCGCTTTCACCTTTCATCCATCATCAGACCGTCATGGCTGCATCCATTGTCCGTTTTCGTCAGGTTGACGCTTTCACACGCAAACCATTCACCGGCAATCCGGCTGGTGTGGTACCTGATGCAGGCCAGCTCTCGGGAAGCGAGATGCAGAATATCGCCCGGGAGATCAATGTATCCGAAACCGTATTCATTCTGCCCGCCGAAAGTGAAAACAACGATCTGAAACTTCGCTGGTTCACCCCCACGCAGGAGGTCGATCTCTGCGGTCATGCCACCATAGCCGCTTTCCATGTGTTGGCCGAGGAAGGGCAATTTGATTTGCAGGTCAATGAGCCCCAGAGCTTTCTGGTGGAGACCAGGGTCGGGGTGCTCACGGTCGATGTGGAATGGTTCGATCTGCGTCCCTACATCAAGTTCACGATACCGCCGCCACAGTTCTTCCCCTATCCCGGCGATATCCGATACCTGTGCGGTGCGCTGGGACTGGCTGACATAGAGCTCAGTCAGAAGGTGAAACCGCAGATAACGGGTGGAGGGTTCTGCTTTGTTCCCGTGCGCAATCTGGATAGCCTGGAGACACTGGAACCGAATCAGCACCTGCTCAGAAAACTGAATGAGCGGCACGACCTCAACGGTTTTGCTGTGGTAACGACCGACACCGGCGCACTGGAAGAGGACTGGGTCATGCGCTTCTTTGCGCCTTCACTCGGAATATTCGAGGATCCCGTTACAGGCACTGCCAACGGTCCCATGGCCGCATTTTTATGGGAAAACGGCTTTCTGGATCGCAGCAAAAAGCATTTCTCATTCCGGGCGCTCCAGGGAGATAACATCGGCCGCCCGGGCATCGTGCATGTCAATATGGTGATTAAGGATGAGAAGGTGAACATGATCCAGATTGCCGGAGAGGCCGTATCGGTTATTGAAGGAAACATCCGGCTCCGTGGTGATTCAGCCACCCGTTTCTGACTGCACATTCATCTCTGATCACAAATTGGCACCATGAAGATTGCACCGGAATTGGAAGAGCGCTGGAACCGATTGAAAAAAGAAGGCCGGCCGGGACTGACCGAAGCGCTCTCCATCCAGATTACTGACCTTGAACACGGCTCCGTAAGGGCAACCATGCCGGTTACGGATTCGGTGAAACAGCCATTCGGTCTGCTTCACGGAGGCGCCTCTGTTGCTCTCGCGGAAACAGTGGCCTCCCTGGGCAGCGTGATGCTCATTGACCCGGACAGGGAACGGGCTGCCGGGGTGGAAATCAATGCCAATCACCTGTTGTCGGTCCGCAGCGGCTCCGTGCATGCCGCGGCCACGGCCGTCTATCTGGGAAGAAACCTCCATGTCTGGGAAATCCGTATTTCCGACGATGAAGACCGGCTTGTCTGTATCTCACGCTGCACCGTGGCGGTACGGGCATCCTCTCAATCCCGTGAACGGTAAGCTTCCGTAACCCGGCCTGTCAGCGATTCAAACACTGAGTACATCACCGGCACAATGACCAGCGTCAAAAACGTGGCAAACATGAGTCCACTGATGATGGTGATGCCCATGGGACCCCAGAACTGTGTACTCTCCGTACCAAACTGAACAGCGGGATCCAGTTCGGTCAACAGACCGATGTAATCAATATCGATTCCGAACGTAAGCGGGATGAGCCCAAGGATCGTGGTCAGCGCCGTAAGCAGAACCGGACGCAGGCGGATCGATCCCGCCTCAATGATTGCCTGCATACGCGGCATCCCCTTGTCCATCAGCTGTTTGATGTATTCGACAAGAACGATGTTGTTGATGCAGACAATACCGGCGAGACTGATTACCCCCACGAAAACCATCACGCTGAATTCCGTACGGGTAACGATCAGGC
>SKYW01000059.1 GCA_007127695.1 Balneolales bacterium
CCAATGTTTTCGGTAAAACCAATACTTATCGCAATGGTTGCAGATACAGATGGTTCTTAAATACCTTATAGATTATAGTAATGAAACTGATTTACGTTGTCAAGCATTTACTGTCATTGGTGTATTTCCATCCACCGCCATGACTCGCGGTTGATTTCAACGATGATGTCCACTTACATTCATGGAATACCCCGGACCCGAAGAGTTTCAACAGCCCGGATCCGAACAGCCCCAAAACACCAAACCAGAACAGCCCCAACACCCCGGATCTGAACAGCATGACAAACCCAGCAGCATCAACGCTAAAAATCATACCGTTTACAGCAACGGAGCAGCTCCATGCCTGATCCGAGGCAATCACGCGAGATCCACGTCCAGGGACTGGTGCAGGGCGTGGGATTCCGGCCTTTTGTGTACCGGCTGGCACTGCGGCACCGGCTGTCGGGGTGGGTCCGCAACGCCGACGACGGTGTGGTGATTCGGGTGGATGGGCCTGGCGACCGAATCGAACGGTTTTTGCGCGATCTGCGCGATCATCCACCCAAAGCGGCCCATATCTACGAAATCAGCCAATTTGCCCCGGAAATGGATGCCGATTGCACTGAGGATTCAGAACACGGGCCTATTCCCACTCCGGATCCCGACACTGAGGAGTCCCCGGATCACGGTCCTGAGCGCTCCCCGGATCCCGAAGCGGACCACCCCGATCCGGAAGGATTCCCTGGAAACCGCCCCGCATTCCGTATCGTCCGGAGCCAGAGCCGGTCGGATCGCATCACGCAGGTGAGTCCGGACATCGCCGTCTGTGAGGATTGCCTGGAGGATATGCACACCCAGCCGCACCGCATCGCCTACCCGTTCACCAACTGCACGCACTGCGGACCGCGCTTCACCATCATCCGGGAGCTGCCATACGACAGGCCGGCCACGACCATGGCCCCGTTTGAGATGTGCGAGGCCTGCCGCAGCGAGTACGGGTCGCCGGAAGACCGCCGCTTCCATGCGCAACCGGTGGCCTGCAATGAATGCGGACCGGAATACGCGCTGATGCGCACCGCACCAGCAGAGATGCTATCGGGCACGCATCGGCCCGTGATCACCGGCATACAGGCCATCCTGGATACCACCGTCGAAATCCTGCAGCAGGGCGGCATCATCGCGATCAAGGGTCTGGGCGGCTTTCACCTGGTCTGCAACGCCGAAAGCGATGCCGCCGTGCGACGCCTGCGCGATGCCAAGCTGCGCGACCGCAAGCCGTTTGCCGTGATGGTGCGCGACCACGCCAGCGCCTCCCGTTTTGTGGATATCGGTCTGGCAGAGGCCGGAGTGCTGACCTCCTGGCGCCGTCCGATAGTCCTGCTGAAAGAGCGCCAACATCGTAAAGGTGAAGCCGAAGCGGCAGGCGATCCGCAAACATTACCTCAAACGCATCCACCATCACATCCGCCATTACATCCTCTGACACAACAGGCACGACCGGATCTGCAACGGCAGGTGCATCTCGCTCCCGACATCAATCCGGGCTGCGCCACCGTGGGTGTGATGCTGCCCTACATGCCGTTCCACCACATGATTTTCGAGCGTTTGCCTGATGCGGTCCTGGTCATGACCAGCGGCAACCTCACCGACGAACCGATCGTGATCGACAACGACGAGGCCGTGCGCACATTCCGCGGCATGGCCGATGCCATCATCACCTACAACCGCGATATCCACAACCGGGCCGACGATCCGGTCGTTTTTGTGGCCCGCGACAGACCCCGTATCATCCGCCGGTCCCGCGGGTATGTCCCCGAGCCGGTGCGGCTTCCCTTTTCCGTCGAAGGCATCTTCGCCGCCGGCGCCGAACTGAGCCACTGTTTTGCCGTGGGCAGGGAGCACGAGGCAATGCTCAGCCAGCACATCGGCGACCTCAAGGATCCAGCCACGTTCGCCTTCTTCGAGGAATCCGTGAGCCGCTTTTGCGCGCTGTTCCGTGTCCAGCCCCGGCTCGCGGCCTGCGACCTGCATCCCGACTACCTCTCCACGCGATACGCGCAGGAACTGGGGCTTCCGCTCGTGCAGGTCCAGCATCACCATGCCCACATCGCCGCCTGCATGGCCGAGTTCCACCTGGACGAGCCGGTCATCGGCATCTGCTGGGACGGTACCGGCCTGGGTACCGACCAGAACATCTGGGGCGGGGAGTTCCTGCACGCCGACCTGGCCTCGTTCGAGCGCTTCGCCCATTTCGACTACCTGCCCCTGCCCGGCGGCGACAAGGCCGCCAAACAGACCTGGCGCACGGGACTGTCCCTGCTGCACCATACCTTCGGACCCGCGTACCTTGACCTCGACCTTCCTCTTGTCCGCAACCAGCAAAACCGTCCGGAGTGGACAATGGTCCGCCAAGCCATCGAAAGGCAGATCAACGCGCCGCTTTCCTCGGCAGCCGGACGGCTGTTCGATGCCGTAGCCGCCATAACCGGTGTCTGCGGACAGAACAGCTATCACGCCGAAGCACCCATTCGATTGGAAGCCCTGGCCGACACCCGCACCGGCGACGCCTATCCGTTTACCCTGGAAGATGATGTTAGCAAGCTATCTGGAAGTGGCATGTATGACCAGATCGGCGACAGCGACAGTCACAGCGACAGCGACAGTCACAGCGGCAGCGACAGCCACAGCGACAGCGACAGCCACCCCGCCACTGTAATATGTTTCCGCCCGATGGTCCGCGCCCTGGTCGCCGACCTGCGAAAGGGCGTCCCGCTGCCGGTGATCTCGGCCCGGTTCCACAATACGCTGGTCGCGGTCACCGAAACAGTTGCGCAAAAAATGCGCGCGCACTATGGCACTCGCACCGTGGTGCTCACCGGCGGTGTGTTCCAGAACCGGTACCTCCTCGCACGCTGTGAAGACCGGCTGGAAGCGGTCGGGTTCCGCGTCTTCAGTCCGCTTGCCATCCCCGCCAACGATGCCGGCATCGCGTTGGGACAGATGGCTGTTGCCACCAGGAAAACAGGCTTCCAGGCGCCATGATCCGCGGCAGTGCGCATTCACCGTCATTCGAATGCTGCCTCCTGCAACAAATCAGAACCGTTTCCGTGCAAGTAGAGACAGCGTCCAACTGCAAAAATTTCAGTGCCTGACAGATCGCATCCACCCGTTTCCAATTTCCCGGGATTCGGTTATATTTGAGGATACCGTTATTATTTACACCCAGCACTATCACCCTGTTTTAAAATCACTTTTGTCCGGCCCTGATCACAGGGCGCCGGCCGCATCCAACCAGGAAAAAATCATGTGTCTCAGCATTCCGGGAAAAGTCATATCCATCGAGAATGACATTGCCACCGTATCCGTCGGGGGCAGCAAAGTCCAGGCCGGGCTTCAGCTGCTCGACGATGTCAAAATCGGCGATTACGTGCTTGTCCACAGCGGCTTCGCGCTGCAGCTCATCAGTGAGGAAGAGGCGGCGCGCACGCTCGAACTGATCCGTGAACTGGAGGACCTTGCCGACGACGAACCGCCCGTGTGACCGTGCCGCACCGGGCCGTACCACGCCTGACCGTGCCGCAATTCATTTTTCCGCATGTATCCAGGCCACACCCGGCCCTGCTCCACCCGACAATTGACGCCCCGTGACAAATCCCGTCCAACAACCTGACCCCGTTTCATCGTGAAATACATTTCGGAATATCGTGACAAAGAGCTGGTCCGCATCCTGGTGGACAAGATCCATGCCTACCGCGGGCCGCAGGTGCGCTTCATGGAAGTGTGCGGCGGACACACCATGGCCATCCAGAAATTCGGGATCCCGTCGCTGCTGCCGGATAATGTCTCGCTGGTGTCGGGGCCGGGCTGTCCCGTCTGCGTGACTTCCCTGCAGTTTGTGGACCATGCCATTGCCCTGGGGCGGCGCGACGATTTCATCATCACCACGTACGGCGACCTGATCCGCGTGCCGGGCAGTTCCTCGTCGCTGGAGCAGGAGAAGTCGCGCGGGTCGGATATCCGCATGGTCTACTCCACGCTGGAATCACTGGCCATCGCGCGCGACAATCCCGGCAAGAAGGTCGTTTTCCTGGGGATCGGATTTGAGACCACGGCTCCGGCCA
>SKYW01000258.1 GCA_007127695.1 Balneolales bacterium
CGAAGTGTGCTCCCGATTTGAGAAGCTCTTCGACAGAGGCTGCTTTTGCCATGATCGTAGGAGTTGTATGTTGAGGTTTGTCCACTATGCAGGTCAACCTCATGGACAAATCCGATCACCCGTACGGGATCCCGGACACCCAGCCATGAGTCGCTGCATATGTGTGATAATGATTTCGGTAAGGTGAAAATCAGCGCTTGGAGAACTGGAACTTCTTCCGTGCCTTCGGCTGGCCGTATTTTTTACGTTCGACCATCCTGTCGTCCCGGGTAAGCAGGTCGTTGGTCTTCAGTACGTTGTGCGTTTCCGGCTCAAATGTGTTCAACGCCCGGGCGATACCCAGTTGCACGGCATCAGCCTGTCCGGTAACGCCGCCTCCGCGGACCGTGACCTTGACATCGTACTTGCCGGTGGTTTCGGTGACCTTGAACGGCAGGTTGACGGCAATCTGCTGCGATGGCAGCACAAAATAGGTCTCGAACGGTTTGTTGTTAACCAGGATCTCCCCTTTGCCAGGCTGGACGTATACGCGTGCAGTCGAAGTTTTTCTGCGGCCGATAAAAGATTGATTAGCCATGTTCAGAGTTCGATTTTTTCAGGTTTCTGCGCGACCAGGGTGTGCTCCGGTCCGGCAAAAACACGCAGGTTGGTTAAGATTTTTCGGCCGAGCCGGTTTTTTGGAAGCATGCCCTTGATGGCATTGCGAACAAGAAAAGTAGGATCTTTTTTCAGCATCTGCTCCGGAGTGGTGAACGTCGTTCCTCCCGGATATCCGGAGTGGCGGAAATACAGCTTTTCCTGCATTTTCTTTCCGGACAGACTCACTTTTTCCGCATTGATCACAATGACATTGTCGCCCGTATCAATGTGGGGAGTGAACTCGGGTTTGTGCTTGCCCCGGAGAATGGAAGCAATTTTGCTCCCAAGACGACCCAGAGGCTGGCCTTCTGCATCCACTACCAGCCATTTCTTCCGGACGTCAGCAGGTTTGGCCGAATATGTTTTGAAGCTCTCGGTTTTCACGGTGATATAATTTTTGGAATCACTAAATAAAACATGTTTTATGACAAGTCTGGAAAGATAAAATATTATTGCAACTCTTGCAAATAAGGAATCACCCTGAAATTCCCCCTGTGTGCCTGCAACATGCCGTTGCGTGTATCCATCGCAAACCCTGATGCAAACCCTGATGCACATGCTGTTTCACAAGATGTCTGCACGCGGGGAATACGTCATGGAAAAGCGCTTTGCGCAAGATATTTTTTTTGCATTTCATTTCAGGTTCACCCATATTACAACTGCACCTTCCCCCTCGGGTGAACGTGCTTGCAGGGACATGATAAAAGGGCGTATTACTCGTTAATGCGCCCTTTTTTGTGTCTATTTGTATATAATGGAACAATTATCAGAATGAAATGGCCATGACCGAAATCCGACACGCAGGAGCATGATTATAATCGTCATGGACATTCTATGTGACCTATTGAATCAAAAAATATTAACACATGAAACACGGATATGTGATCTTCCTGCTGGCGGTGACCGCCGGCCTCCTGCACGGCCACGCCATGTTGCCCGGAAAGGTATCGGCGCAACCCCTCACCTATGCATCGCCGGAAGAGATGGGAATGGACCGCCACCAGCTCATGCGGGTCGATTCGCTCATCCTCGATGCCATCAGGTCCGAACTGACCCCGGGCGCCGTGCTCGTAGTGGTGCGCGACAGCGTCATCGTCTATGAAAATGCCTGGGGATGGACCCGGCGTGTGCCCGAACTGCAGGATATGCAGACCAGCACCATCTTCGATCTGGCTTCACTCACCAAACCCCTTGCCACAGCCACTGCCGTGATGAAACTGGTGGAGGACGGACGTATCCGGCTCACCGATCCGATATCCAAATTCGTACCCGAATTTGCCCGGTTTGGTGGAGAGGACCTGCCGCTGCGCGACCAGCCCCGTATCATCCACCTTCTGACCCATACGGCCGGACTGCCTTCCTATGCCCCGGTACGCGAGCTGAAAAGAGCCTTCGGCGACGAAGCCGGGGACAACCTGATGGCCCACCTGTGCGCGCTTCCCGACCGCACCGCCCCGGGCGCCGCAATGACCTACAGCTGCCCGAGTTTCATCACCCTGCAACAGGTGGTGGAAGCCGTCACCGGAACCGACATGCACTCATGGACCCGCGACCAGCTTTACGCTCCGCTCGGAATGGAAGAGACGTTTTTCCTGCCCATCGGTGAACCGGCAGACCTTGAAATCCTGGACCGCATCGCACCCACCGTCTACAACAGACGGGAAGGGGTCATTGCCGGCATCGTACACGATCCGCTGGCACGTGAAGTGATGGGCGGCATCTCGGGCAATGCCGGACTCTTTTCCACGGCCGGCGACCTCGCCGTTTTTGCCGCGATGATGCTGAATGATGGCGCCATCAACGGCAAACGGATCCTGTCCCCGGCAACCGTCCGCGCCATGACAACAGCTCCGGCAGGATTCGAATCGTTCGGCCGGGCACTCGGTTGGGACCTGGCCTCCTCGTTCGCATCCAACCAGGGGGATCTCTTCGGAAGGAACACCTTCGGCCATACCGGATACACCGGCACGTCCATGGTACTGGATCCCGACACCCGCACCGCGGTGATCCTGCTCACCAACCGCGTCTATCCGGACGACACGACCAGCGTGGTGGATCTGCGCGCCAAAGTGGCCAATGTGGTGGCCGCGTCCATTCTGGAATGACTCCCTGTCCACCGATTTATTCCAACCTTTTTTAATGACCCCCTGTCCACCGGTTTTCCCCAACCTTTTTATTTGTTTCGGTGTTACAAAAGAGTACTGCTACAAAAAACCACAATAAAATCCAGATGTTATGAATCGACGAGATTATCTGAGATCCACGATGGGCGGATTTGCTTTCCTCGGAACGGTCGGGATGGGGTCGTCCCTGGCTTCCGCATCAGCCGCCTCCTCGAAAAACCTGTCTGATATGGCCGCATCGGCCGGTCTGACATCCCTTGCAGGGAATCATCCGGAAGAGTACAAGCTACCTCAGCTCGCCTACTCCTACGATGCCCTGGAGCCGCACATCGACGCACAGACGATGGAGCTCCATCACAGCATCCATCATCAGGGTTACGTGAACGGACTCAACAACGCGCTGGCCAAATTGAAGGAAGCACGTGAGAACGACGATTTTGCACTGGTCAAGCATTGGTCGAAGGAGGTGGGATTCCACGGTGCGGGTCACTTCCTGCATGCTGTTTTCTGGGATGTCATGAGTCCGGATGGCGGCGGGGAGCCGTCGGATGCCGACCTTGTACAGGCCATCAACTCTTCCTTCGGTAGTTTCGGAAACTTCAAGGCGCACTACATAGCTGCCTCCGGTGCTGTGGAGGGAAGCGGCTGGGGCATCCTGGCATGGGAGCCTTTCGGCGACCGGCTGCTTGTGTTCCAGGCAGAGAAACACCAGAATCTGTCGCCGATGGTGACGGTGCCGCTGCTGCCGATCGATGTCTGGGAACATGCCTACTACCTCAGATACCAGAATCGTCGCGGCGACTACGTCCGCGCCTTCATGAATGTCGTCGACTGGGATGCCGTGGCCCGGCGCTATCACGAGGCCCGGCAAATGCTCGGTTGACATCGTTTTTTTGACATCGTCTTGTTGACATCGTTGGCTGTTTTTCCGTTATTGCGCGTACAACCCTAACCAACGTAAGGAACATCAGGCCTTACTACTTGCATTGGCCCGCCATCCACGGATGAGCGGGCTTTTTTTATAGTCCCTGCATGGTGAAACGATGGCGCAGCGATCGGCGAAGCGGAGTGCCCAGCAGCAGGCGCACCGCCTGGTTGCGCAAGGCTGAAAACCGGCTGCGATTGCCCAGCAGCATGTTGAACTCAGCCCGACGGATCACTTTTTCGGCCCGGCTCCGTGCCTTGCGATCATATTTTCGCGAAGCGTCGTCCAACGGAACCCCCTCCCGGATTACGGAGGCAATGCCGCGAACCGCCTCTGCGGCGTGGATCCACCCCAGGTTCATGCCCTGTCCGCCTATCGGACTGACAACATGGGCCGAGTCGCCGGCCAGCACCACCCTGCCTTTCCAGAAACGCTCTGCCAGGTAGCGCTCCACACCAAAAACGGAAAACATGGAGCAACTTTCCGGATCGGGACCGATACCGCATCGCTGCTGCACCTGCTCCGCAAAGGCCGGCGCTTTCTCTTCTGGATCCGCCTGGTCAAGCTGCATCACCCATCGCCGGATGCCGCCTGGCAACGGAAAACACTCCACGAGTCCGGCCGGACTCAAAAAGATCATCGCATCCGTGCCGTAGCCGGTTTGATCGCTGAAGTCGCCCATGGCATACCGATGCGGATAGGGTCCGCCATCGAAAGGGATCCCGGCCAGCTGCCGGACCGTACTCCGTTTCCCGTCGCAGCCCAGGACCAGCTTTGCGCGCAGGTCCATGGTCCTGCCGTTCCGGGCCTCTTTCACTGCCACCTCGCAGTGATCCTCTCTTTGTTCGATGCCCGTGACCGTAATGCCCCGCTGCAGGATCCCGGGTTTGAGTTCAACCAGTTTTTGTGAAAAAATCAGCTCCGTAATCCACTGCGGTATGGTGAGGATGTAGTTGAAAGGCGGCGAAATCGCACGGAAGTCAAGGGTGCCAAGCGGCGCGCGGTGACGGGACATGGCGTGCCCCTGCCGGATGATCAGCCCCTTTTCCAGAAATGGATCCAGCAAGCCCGCTTCCGACATCAGCCGAAGTGACGGGGGATGGATGCCGATGGACCGTGAATGCAGGATCGGCTCGCTGTTCCGCTCAAGCAACAGGACATCCAGTCCGGCCTGTTGTGCCAGGACCCCGGCCAGCAAACCCACCGGCCCGGCTCCCGTGATGATCAGGTCATACGTTTTCTCTTCAGATAGATACATTTTTATTCAAATCTTCTTTGTCACATAAAATCAGCCTTGTCATATAGAATCAGCCTTGTTAGATAAAACTTTCACTGTCACTGCCTTGTCACAAAAAACCTGCACTCTCACACAAAACCTGCCTTGTCATATAAAACCAGAAGACGGAAAGGGAACTGCCGGACCACTCGCCAGTCCTGAGGCAGAACGGCCCGGAGTTCGTCCGGCCGGTAACTTTTCTGGATGGATATGAGTCCATCGGCACGAATGAACGAGTTGGGGAAGAGCGGCCATGTGGCGACCAAGAAAAGGGCATACCCGATCGCCGAGCGTTCGATGTCGCTGCAGATCACCCGCCGGCTGGACAGTGCCGCCAGATCATCCAGAAACGTTGCAATCCCCTCATCGGAAAGGTGATGCAGGACGTGGTTGCAGACGACAAAATCGAAGGTCTTTCCTTCCCGGCGCAGATGCCCGGTATCCGCCTGCAGAAAACGCAGGCCTGCCGGTTCCGTATCCGTCCCGTCCTCACGATCCATCCCGTCACCACGATCCGACCGGCTCTCAAGAGTTCCTTTACTCGTACCGCCCCGGGCGTATTCGAGCGCCCTGCCATCGGGATCGATGCCTGTCACTTCCAGCAGAAACCCGTCCCGGACCGCCCACGCGTGGATGTTCTTCGTGATATCGCCGCCGCCGGAACCGACATCCAGCAGGGTGAAACGCTGCCCCTTCCGGAGGTGCGGACGGATATAGTGGCGGTAGACGGCATTCCACCGGGAAATCAGCCGGTTGATAACCGGAAAATAGCGGTACGTGTTGTGCAGCTTGACGGGATCGCAGTCGGGCCGGTCCATCCACTCGACAAGGTCCGATCGGCGGGTGGACAGAAAGCGCGCCTGCCCATCCTGACTGCCGGACCGGGAGCGCTCACCAGGTCCCTCAGCTGCACGGTGTGCATCCGGCGGATTGGCAGCAGTAAGGTTGTCAGCTGCTCGGTTGTCAGCTGCTCGGATGTTAGCTGCTCGATTGGCGGCGGCATTTGACGGTCTGTCGGTCATCGTGAATCAGCGGGATTTTCAGGATTCGTCGGGTGCCGGCGCAATGCGGAACAGGCCGGATTCGATGGTGAGCCCGGGACCGAACGCCATGCCGAAAACGGTTTGCGGTTCAGGGGCACGATACGCATCCACCAGTTCCTTGAGCACAAAAAGGATGGTGGCACTGCTCATGTTGCCGTATTCGCGAAGCACGGTGCGGGAGGCGGCAATCTGTTCATCGTCCAGTTCCAGGGCTTCCTGCACCTTGTCGAGGATAGCGCGTCCGCCGGGATGGACCGCCCACCGGGTGATGTCGCTGCGCGTGAGGCCGGTGCCGGACAGCATGGTGTCGAGCGCCGGACCTATGTTGGTGCGGATGATCTCGGGCACGTAGGTCGACAGCCGCATTTCAAAACCATGGTTGCCGATGGTCCAGGCCATGTCGCTCTCGCCTTCGGAGGTAAGGTCGCTGTGGAAGGAGCGCATTTCAAGCGGGGCCGGACCATGGGTGGATGGGGTTCGGGCGCTGACAAGAGCGCCGGAGCCACCGTCGGCAAATACGGAAGCGGAGATCATGGCGTCGGTATCTTCGCTGAACTGAAGGTGCAGCGTGCACAGTTCCACGCACAGGACCAGCACGACGGCATCGGGATCGTTCTGGCAGAAGGCGTGCGCCATTTTCAGTCCCTGGAATGCCGCGTAGCAACCCATGAAACCGATGTGGTAACGCTGGGTGGTACTGCGGAGGCCCAGGTCGCGAACAACAAAATAATCGGGTCCGGGTGCGAAAAATCCGGTGCAGGAGACGGTGACGAGATGCGTGACATCCTCCTTGCTGATGCCGGGCGTGTTGCGGAGCAGCTTCTCGCCCAGGTCGGTGAAATGCCGGCGTGCCTCCCGGGTGTAGACGTCGTTGCGCCTGCGAGTGTCCGGCGGGGCGATGCCGGTGCCGTCACCGTTGAAGAAAAGAGGCGGATCTGCGGAGCCGCTGAAGTCGGTGATCACACTGTGCCGCTTTCGGATACCGGAATTGTGATAGATGCTCCGGAGCACCCGTTTCACGGCATCACGCTCACTGACGTTGCGCTGCATCAGCTCGCAGGCAAAGGGCTGCTCGTAATGCGTTTCGGGCACGGATGTTTCCAGGTGATGAATGTAGACGGTCATATAAAAGAAATAGAGTCTCCACGGTTGGATGCGTCCCGCATTTCTGCAAGACAATATATGCCAACCATAACCGGATTTTCACGGGAATCGTTTATCGTCCGGCTCTGTCTCCTTTTCCGAACATCCGCGTGATATAATGGAAGCGGAGGTTGTGCAGGATGGCGGCCATGGTAAGTCCGGCGATGAGCCCGGTCCAGAGTCCGCGCGGACCCCATTCCAGCCCCATCCCGAGCCAGTAACCCAGCGGGATTCCGATGACCCAGTAGGCGGTCAGGTTGACGAACATGGGGACTTTGGTGTCCTTGAGACCGCGAAGCGCACCGGATCCGCTCACCTGCAACCCATCGGATATCTGAAAGATCGCCGCCATGATCAGCAGACTGGCTGCCATGGAGATAACTTCCGGATCCTGCGTGTAGATGGATGCGATCCGGTGCGGGAAGAGCATCATGAGCACCGCCGTGCAGCACATGATGGCGGTGCACAGGCCGATGCCGGTGAACCCGGCAAACCGGGAGTGGTGCAGCTGCCGCCGGCCGTAAAGCTGTCCGACCCGCACGGTGATGGCCATCGACAGTCCAAGCGGGATCATGAACGTCATGGCGGCGAAGTTGATGGCGATCTGGTGGGCGGCGACAACCGTGGTGCCGAGTGTGCCCATGAGCAGGGCCATGATCGCGAACATGCTGGTCTCCATACCCATGCTGATCCCGATGGGCGTGCCGATGCGGAGGATCTCGCCAATGTGCTGGCGCTCCGGCAGGCGCAGACCCCGAAACACCTGGAAACGCCGGTATGCCTTCTTGCCGGCGGTGTAGGCGAGCAGGACAAGGAACATCACCCAGAACACGATGGCCGTGGCCCATCCCGTTCCGACCGCGCCCAGCTCCGGGAACCCGAACCGGCCATAGATGAGCGTGTAATTGCCCAGGATGTTGAAAACGAGTCCGACCAGCGTCACGTAGAGGGCTGGACGCGTAACTCCCAGCGCCTCATTGAAATAGCGAAGGACCATAAAGGCGAAAACCGCCGGCACGCCCCAGGAGAGCGCAAAAAGGTACCCTCTTGTGATCCGGATCACCTCGTCGTCGAAGCCCAGCAGGTCCATGACCGGACCCAGATTGTTCAGCAGCACAATCACCGGCACGGCCATAAGCACTGACAGCCAGAGGCCCTGGCGCACCTTCTTGCCGATGGAATGCAGATCCCTTGCCCCGTAAAGCTGCGCGATGATCGGGCTCAGCGCCATCAGGACGCCGATCGAAATCGTGAAAAAGGGCATGAAGAAGCTCGAACCGATAGCCACCGCCGCCAGGTCATCCGGATGGTAGTTCCCCGCCATCACCGTATCCACAAAACTCATTGAGATCTGCGCAAGCTGGGCCCCGACCAATGGAAGCCCGAGCCTCATGATCGTGCGGGATTCCGTCTGAACGGAAGGCGACGGGGTCATCCGGCTATGATTCCCGACGGTAGACAAGGGTGGGTATGGCATCGTCGGGCTTGCCCTCCAGGTGGGAGATGATCGCGGACGCGGCCAGGGCGCTCATGCGGGCCCTGGTCTCGTTGGTGGCGCTGGCGATATGCGGAAGCAGCACGCAATTGGGCGCGGTGAGCAGGTCCGGGTGGACTTTCGGCTCCTCTTCGAAGACGTCGAGTCCGGCCCCGCCGATGCGTTTTTCATGCAGCGCTTTGGCCAGTTCGGCCTCGTCGACCACAGGACCGCGCGCCGTATTGATCAGGATGGCATCCGGTTTCATCATACCCAGCCGCTCCCTGTTGATGGCATGACGGGTCCCGGGTGTGAGCGGACAGTGCAGCGACAGGAAGTCGGACTGTTTTACCAGTTCGTCGATCGAATCCACCCATTTTGCTCCGTATTTCTTCTCCTCCGCGGCATCAAGCTGTGCGGTGTCGTGGTAGAGGATGTTCATGCCGAATCCGCGGGCGCGCCGGGCAAAGGCGCGGCCAATGCGGCCCAGGCCAAGAATGCCGGCGTTTTTACCGTGGATTTCCTTGCCCAGAAAACCGAACGGATGCCAGCCGTCGAACTCGCCCGCCCGCAGGCTGTCCTCGGCTTCACGCATGCGCCGGGCGACACCCAGCAGCAGCGTAAAGGCGCAATCGGCCGTCGCTTCGGTGAGCACATCCGGCGTGTTGGAAACCAGGATCCCGAGTTCCTTCGCGGTCTCCACATCAATATTGTTGTATCCCACGGCATAGTTGGATACGATCCGCAGTTTCTTGCCGGCACGGAGCACATCCTCTGTGACGGGAGTGGACAGGCAGCTGAGCACGGCGTCATAGTCGCCGATCACCTCTTTCAGGCGTTCTTCACTGTCAAACTGGCCGCGCTGGCCAACAGTGACATCGTATCGGGCGGAAAGCAGATCTATCCCCTTGCCGGGTTGGGGCTCTGTAACAAGTACACGCATAGCAATAATAGTTTTGGGTTCGTGAGAAGTCACCGGGAGACCGGCTCTTCATTCACGCGGATCAGAGCCGGAACGGGCTTGTCATATGCTGCAAGCGAAAGGTAATATACAAAGGGTTCCAGGACCTGTGCGCACATGACATCCGGTTCTTGCCAGGATTTCAGCGTAATGTGCAGGGTATCCGCCTCCATCCTGAATTCCGGGGGCGCAAGGTGATGGCAGGGGGTGGGCAGGTGTCCGCTGATGCGCAGGTAGCGATCCGGCGGGTCAGGCGCCATGACGGCCTGCTCCACATAGACCGGACTGTACTGGACGGTGTCGCCGGAGGGTTTTTCGGGAAGATGGGTGGATGTGCCCGGAGGATCACTGCGGTTCTGCTCGCCTGATGCACATGCGCTCAGGATGCAAAGGCCCGGCACCGATGGCAGCATCAGCAGGAATGCCGGGAAAATCAGCCAGAGGAAACGGCTCAGCTTCCCAGATGGCCAAATATCATGCTTTTTCATCCTGGATGTCCGTGATTTCAGCATCATTCCACATTTTCTCCAGTGCGTAGAAGTCCCTTGTCTCCTCGTTGAAAATATGAACGACCACATCGACATAATCCAGGACGACCCATTTCTTGTTTTCAAGGCCTTCCTTACGCCATACGTGCTCACCGGTCTGCTCCTTGATCTTTTCGGTGACATTGTTGGCGAGCGCGCGGATCTGGGTATCCGATCCGCCCTGGCACACGATGAAATAGTCCGTAAGCGTGGTCAGCTTGCTTACATCGAGTACGCGCACTTTTTCTGCTTTTTTTTCAAGCAGGGCTTCGTTTATGAGGGAAACAAGCGGGGCAAATTCAGCTCTCTTTTTTCTGGTGGTGCGTGAGGTAGAAGTCTGGGTTTCGTTCATAGGCAGCGTAAGAGGTTACGTCTGGGTAGTTGGTTGTGTTATTGGATGAGTGATTCGTAATCGGATCCGATCACGATGGTAGCGTCAAGATAGAAATCAGGTGATATCTCCCTGATGATCCGGTCGTCGGACAGACCCAGTGCGCGGGCGACCCTGCGGGCGTTGTCCAGATTTCCGCTTCGGTCGATAACAAAAGAGCGGGTTACGTCAAAAGTGTCGAAGTTCCCCGATTCCACCACATCGAAGCCGTTCTGGCGCAGGACGGAGGTGAAACGGTTTGCAAGTCCGGGTATTCCGCATCCGTTACGCACTTCCACCTGAATCACTTCACTCAGGAGAAGGCTGACATCCGTGCGCTCCGAAACAATGCGGGGATAGATGATACGTGTGAAAAGGGCAACGATGAGTATCAGCAGAAGGATGCTCAGGAAACCCAGTGCGGCATGTAACAGATAGTGAGAACGCTCTTGTTCTGTCATTCAAATGGGAATGGAAAGGTTCTCAACTGCGTGCCGTGCTCCGTGAATTACCATGCGTGAAACGGGTCATACATGTGATTTCTGCGGTGATGGGAGGGATAGTACCCGTAGCCGTAACTCTGCGGAATCTGCTGGAAACGGAGCTGGATGCGGGTGCTTTCATTGACTTTGTAATTCAGTTCAGCATTCCGGACATAGAACTGGGTCTGATCATTCTGCCCCATGAAGCCCGAACCGAAGGGAGAGTGGGACATGGAAAGATCCACCCGTCCGTACAACCGGTCATTGAACATCATGTGCATGGTGTTCGTGTAGGTGTTCCGGTTGAACATGTCGCCGCCAAACGAACCCATGGTCACTTCGTAGGAGTGGTCCATCTGGAAGTTCTGCAGACCCAGAAAAGACATACGGTCCTGGTCGCTGGTGCGAAGGATGGGACCGGTACGGTCAAGCGTGGATCCGGTATCGGACCGGAATTGGGCCTGTGACTGCGCAAGCGGCAAAGCCAGCAACCCGGCAAGAAGAAATACGATCGTATGGATTCTCATAGTGGTCTTGTTTGAGGCGGAATGGCCGGCCATGGGGTGCCGGCCGGTCTGCTTTTTTACGTTATATTATAAACGTAACGAAAACATTCAAATTATGTCAAGCAGAATGCACAGATAATGCACTTTTTTTTTGTGCCATTTTGCTGATCCCGGCAATATTTTATCCCGCCGAACCTTCCGGCCCATAATATGTGCGGAGGTGGAGGGATTCGAACCCCCGGTACACATAGTGTACAACGGTTTTCGAGACCGCCCCATTCGACCGCTCTGGCACACCTCCGGTTGAGAGAAAAGGCTTGTGAAACGCCTCCAAAAGTATTATATTACCAAACTTTTCGCAGTTCTACAACATGATATTACATTTTTCGAAATTGCCATGACCAACATGAAATTAACGGATTTCAGATACGAATTTGAAAAGATAAGGATCCCTTCCCATCCCGTAGAACCGAGAGACGCTGCGAAACTGATGGTATTGAACCGGGCCGACAAGTCGATCACCCATGAGACCTTTGCCGATATCCACAAGTATCTCAACAAGGGTGACTGTGTGGTCTACAATAACACGAAAGTTTTTCCCGCCCGGCTCAAAGGAAAGAAAGAGAAGACCGATGCCTCCATCGAGGTGTTTCTGCTCAGGGAGCTTCAGCCCGAAAACAAGCTCTGGGACGTGCTCGTGGAGCCCGCCCGCAAGATCCGGATAGGCAACAAGCTCTATTTCGGCGATGACCTCGTGGCCGAGGTGGTGGATAACACCACTTCGCGCGGACGCACCATCCGGTTTCTGTCCGAGGAACCCAACGAGAAGCTCTACGCCATGCTGGACGAGCTCGGTGAGATGCCGCTTCCTCCCTACATCAAGCGTAAGCCCGAGCAAGCCGACAAAGAACGGTATCAGACCATTTTTGCACGCGAACGCGGCGCCGTTGCGGCACCCACGGCCGGTATGCATTTCACGGAGGAGCTGGTCGGCAAGCTTAAAGACAAGGGCGTACGCATGGTACCGGTCACGCTGCACATCGGCTGGGGAACCTTCCGCCAGGTGGAGGTAGAGGACCTGACCAAGCACCGCATGGACTCCGAGAATTACTACATTTCCGAAGATTCCGCCCGCACCATCAACGAAGTGCTCAATTCCAAAAAGCACAAGGTGGTCGCCTGCGGCATTTCGGCCGTTCGCGCCATTGAGACGAGCACTATGGCCAGCGGTCATGCCAAAGCGGCCATGGGGTGGACGGACAAGTTCATCTATCCGCCCTACGATTTCAAGATCACCGAGGGGCTGATCACAAATTTCCACCGTCCCGAATCCACCATGCTGATGCTGGCGGCTGCATTCGCCGATTTCAATTTCCTGATGCACGCCTACAAGGTGGCAGTCGACAAGAAGTACCGCTTTTTCTCCTTCGGCGACGCCATGCTGGTTATCTGACCGATGATCCCTCCAGCCGGTGTCATCATACCGTCCGCAGGCCGGGGAAGCCGCATGGACTCCGGACAGCCCAAGCAATTGATGCAGATCGGGGCGTTGAGCATCCTGGGCCACACCATCACCCGCATCCTCCGGGTGGAAGCGGTACGGCACCTGGTCATCCCCTCATCCGCTGACATGGCGGATACCGTGCACGGAATCGCCGCCAAATGCATCGAAACAGCCCGCAGGACCGGACAGGTGATGCTGGATGTGGTCCCGGGCGGTAAAGAGCGCATGGATTCCGTGGGCAACGGACTGCAGGCGCTTCAGGGCTCGGGAGTGGAGCTGGTGATGGTGCACGATGCGGTGCGTCCCTGTTTTCCGCTGGATGCGGTCGCAGAAGCGCTGCAGCTGGCGGCATCCGACGGGGCGGCCATACTGGCCATACCGGCCAGGGACACGGTAAAGCTGGTGGATGAATCCGGGCGTATCACCGAGACTCCGGACCGCCGCAACGTCTGGCTGGCCCAGACACCGCAGGTGTTCCGGATCGAAGTGCTGTTGAATGCCTACAAAAAGGCCGCCGAAACCGGATTTGTCGCCACCGATGACGCTTCTCTGGTTGAACACGCCGCCCACCCCGTGCGCGTGGTCGAAGGAAGCCAGGACAATATCAAGATAACCTATCCCGCTGACCTGTTTTTTGCAGAGCATTGGCTGAATCAAAACCGATGAATCCCAACCTCATGATGCGCTGACCCATGAACACGATCAGAACCGGATACGGATACGATCTTCACCGGCTGTCCGAGGGACGGAAACTGGTGCTGGGCGGAGTCCGCATCCCCCATGAAAAAGGATTGGACGGGCACTCGGATGCTGATGTGCTGCTTCGCGCCATAACCGACGCTCTTCTGGGTGCGGCCGCCATGGGCGATATCGGGACCCACTTCCCGGATACGGATCCCGCCTGGAAGGGGGCCGACAGCCGGCAGCTGCTCAGGAAAACGGTGGAACGTATCCGCGAAAAAGGATACCGGATCGGCAACGTTGACAGCACCGTAGTG
The DNA here is from genome assembly GCA_007127695.1 of Balneolales bacterium. Classification (GTDB taxonomy): domain Bacteria; phylum Bacteroidota; class Rhodothermia; order Balneolales; family Natronogracilivirgulaceae; genus SKNL01. Next base: position 13,972 of record SKYW01000258.1, read on the forward strand.
GCCGAACGGCCGAAACTGCGCCCCTATATCGACCGGATGCGCGCCTGTATTGCCGAAGACCTGCAAGTGGACGAAGACGCGGTATCCGTGAAGGCGACCACCTCGGAACGCATCGGGATGATCGGCAGGGAGGAGGGGATTTGCGCCATGGCGGTGTGCCTGCTGTACCCGGCCGGATCGGAATAAAACAAGAAAAAATATTTTTTCTTGTTTTGTTGACATCTATTACAATTGTCCCTAATTTAAAGGTCTTTCGATATGTGCGGATAATCGCGGTTTTTTGTAGATTTGAGACCATTTTGAGAATTCGCAAAGCCGCTAACCGGGTCGTGCCGGCCGGTTTTTTTTGACATGCTGAATGTTTTGCCAGTGTAGCTCAGTTGGTAGAGCAACGGTTTTGTAAACCGTCGGTCATCGGTTCGAATCCGGTC
>SKYW01000252.1 GCA_007127695.1 Balneolales bacterium
ATCGCCTGCAACTGTCGCTTCAAAAAAGCAGCATCAGGCAGCTCCGCGGAATCATCCGCGGAATCAATTGATTGGTTTTGTGTCCGGCAGGTCATGTAATAATGACATAAAGGCCCGATCGCATTATGCCGGTCAGACCTGTTCTGATAACGGTGATAATATGACAAGTGTTCATTGAAAAAAACAACAGGGCGAATCTGAACACTGAAAATAAGCGTTTTTGATAGTGTCAAGCAAAAAGGCACCATCCCGCATATAACGGGACAGTGCCTTTACACACTTTCCACTGTATTGCCAAAAAGGATGATTTACTGGGAGAGACGGAAGGTAATGGGCATTGAGTAGCGCACCTTCACAGGGCGTCCCCTCTGGCGGCCGGGCGTGAATTTGATCTGCTTGACAGCTTCAATGGCCGCCTCATCGCAGCCGCCGCCAATACCCCGGACTACTACCGGATCAATCACGTTTCCTTCCTCGGTGATAATGAACTGAACCACCACACGTCCTTCGATTCCGGCTTTTCGTGCAATTTCGGGATAACGAAGGTGTTCATAGACGGCCTGCATCCCACCGATCAGTTCCGGCATGTCCTCAACAATGGTGAACACTTCGGGCTCCTCCTCTTCATCATCATCGGCCGGTGGCGGGGGCGGGGGCATATCCAGCGGAGCGTCCAGGTCTATTTCCGTATCAAGATCAAAGAACAGATCTTCAACGATCTCGTCATCGGGCACCGGTTCCGGTGACGGCGGACGGGGCGGAGGCGGAGGGGTAATCTCCTGTTCGGTCTGGATGATCTCTTCCATCTCGATAATCTCCTGTTCCACTTCGACAATTTCGAACTCACCTCTTGGATGCAGATTCACCCGAAACAGGGTGATCAGCAGGATCAGGGTGACGATAAAACCAATCTGCAAATTGATCATGTAATTTTTTTGCAGATTTACTTTCGGTTTTTTTCGATCTATAATACTCAGTTTTCTTCGCTCTGAAATACTCATAATTTCTGCTCCCTGGCTTTCTGTAAAAAAACCATGTTAATCAAAATTCCGGAAGATGTCAGCAGCTTGTTCTTTACGTCGCATCAAAAAAAATACAAAAAATGGACGCAAGGTCCCGCATTTTTTTTGGAATCGCTTTCACAAATATCTGCACGCATCCAATGGAACTGTCATCGTCTTACAACTATTTATAATATCATACTTTTACATCAAAAACGACTTTTAAACCAATTTCGTCTCCGCATATTAAGGGAAAATGAAATAATCCGGATAAAACCAGGCAATCCATACCCGGTATCCGGTTGTATTCGCACATTCAAATAATTAACGGACAAACTCGTATTATGTACGCATACGAATCACTTTTTTTTTAGTTACAAGTCCCGCTCAAGCATACCGTATTGCCAATGGATCATCGCCATGACCTAGTAAGCAAGTACAGCCGCCAGGCACCGCGCTACACATCCTATCCGCCTGCTCCCCATTTTCGGGAACTGGACGACCCGCAGCGCGCCCTGCAACTCGTCGACGAACGCAACACCGTCGCGCGTCCGCTCTCGCTCTACATCCATATCCCGTTTTGTGCTTCTTTGTGCTGGTACTGCGGGTGTACCAAAGTGATCACCCGCCGGGAAGGGGACAGCGCCGCCTACCTGAAACGACTTTACGCGGAAATGGCGGAGATGAAAAAGCGCATGAATCCCGGCAACCGGCTGGCCCAGGTCCATTTTGGAGGCGGGACCCCCACTTTCCTGACCCCTGCCGAGCTGCGTGAGACCGGCCGCCGGATCCGCGACCTGTTCCCGCTCGAAGAGGACATGGAGTTTGCCGTGGAAATCGACCCGCGCCGCATGACCGAAGACCACGTCCGCGCCCTGGCGGAAATCGGGTGCAACCGGGCTTCGGTCGGCATCCAGGATATCCGGGAGGATGTGCAAAAAGCCATAAACCGCATCCAGCCCATGGAAATCAACGAACGTGTGGTCCGCTGGCTGCGTGACGCCGGCATAAAAAGCATCAATGTAGACCTGATCTACGGCCTTCCGCTGCAGACCCGTGACAGTTTCGAGGAGACACTCACGGCCGTAAAGACACTGGATCCGGATCGCTTTGCCATCTTCCACTACGCACACGTACCCTGGATGATGCCCTCTCAAAAACTGCTCGACCGCCAGCCTATGCCCGATGCGCACGAAAAGTTCGCCATGCTGGAGATGATGATCGCCAACCTGACCGGCTCCGGCTACCGGTATATCGGCATGGATCATTTTGCCAAAACCGGCGACGAACTCTCGCTGTCGCAACAAAATGGTACCCTTCAGCGCAATTTCCAGGGATACAGCACACGCGCCGACACCGACATTTACGGATTCGGCATGTCGTCCATCTCACAGATCGGCGACGGCTACCTCCAGTCCGTGAAGGATCTGGACGAGTACCACCGGCGAATCGACAACAGGCAGCACCCATGGCACCGCCAGTACTACCTCACGGACGACGACCGCATCCGCCGGCACACCATCATGCGTCTTATGTGCGACCTGGAACTCGATTTCGGGCTCATCGGCAAACGATGGGACATTGATGCAAGCTCCTACTTCGCCGACGCCATGGAACCGCTCGAAGACATGGCCGCTGACGGCCTCATTTCATGGACCGGCAACGAACTGAGGGTCACGGATACCGGAAGGATGTTCCTCAGAAACATCGCCACCTCTTTCGATGCCTACTATGCCGACCCGGAAAAAAAGGCCCGCTACTCACGGACGGTGTGACTCCACTGTGCAAACCGATTGGATTTATCCCAAAAAAATCTGTTATTTCCGGCAATACACATTCTTCACCAGAACAATCCTGCAAACCCACGATTTCTTTTTTTTATGGAAAACCCCAGAATTCTTGTCCCGACCGACCTTTCCGATCTCAGCCTGATCGCTTTTGAATCGGCCAATTACCTGGCGGATGTCCTCGACGGCACGATCCTTCCCCTGCACGTATATCAGCCGGAGAAAGAAAGCGGCAGTTTTCCGGTCACCCCGAAATCGACCCGAAAGATATCCGAGATTGAAAAAGAGCTGGAATCCAAAGTGCTTGAGTATGCGGATGAGGACAATGTGGAACCTGTGGTGGTCCGCAAGGGCAAGCCATGGAAAATCATCATGGAAGAGTCGGAGGATGCGGATATCGTGGTCATGACGTCTCATGGCCGTTCCGGTTTTTCCCGCCTGTTTCTGGGCTCGGTCACTGAGCGCATCGTCCGTTTCAGTAAAGCTCCGGTACTGCTTGTGGAAAAAGACTCCAAAATCAAACCCTTGTCGGACATCCTGCTTACCACCGATTTTTCCGACAACTCTCTGGAGGCTTTCGACTATGCCCGTGCCCTCGTGAAGAAAACCTATGCACAGATCCATCTCGTACACCTGGTGAACCTTTCGCAATTTGACAACGTCAGCACGTTCGAGGATCAGATCGCCGCACGGCAGGAGCAGCTGGATGCGTGGGTAGACGAGCACCTGGAGGATATCCGGGACAAAGTGACTGCCGAGGCCCTCCCTGTCAAATCCTCGATTCATGAAGCCATTGTGCACCTGACCAGACAGAAGAAGTACAATCTGGTGGTCATGTCCACGCTGGGGCACTCCGGTCTGAAGTACCTGCGACTGGGAAGCACCGCCGCCAACGTACTGCGGCTGGTGAAAACAGCTGTTCTCAGTATCAATCCAAAAATGGATGACCCGATCGGCAAGGAACACGGTGTACTCTGAGCGGCGCTGTTTATGCTACCCCCCCTGTTTCCCACCGCAACGGTATCCATTCACTTACACCGGATCCATGGAAAATCCATCCAATGCCCAGCAGCCGGAAAAACTCCGTGCTTTCACCAAATACCTGATCCGGGACATGAAGGCGCTTGAGCAGATGCTCGCCGACGACATGTTCGAGCGGGACACCAAGCGGATCGGGGCCGAGCAGGAGGTCTTTATCATCGACCGCGCCAGCCGCCCGCATCCCATCAACACGAAAATCGTGGAGGAAATCGACGATCC
>SKYW01000140.1 GCA_007127695.1 Balneolales bacterium
CATCCTTATTTCGTTGGCCGTTTCCGTTATTTCCTGTTTGGATCCTCCTTTTTTCAGAACGGCAGCCATCTTGTCGAAATGCTGCGGTTTGAGCATCGTCTTCTGCGGGAATGTGAGCTGGAATATGGGATCTTCGGGGATATTGTCCCAGTCAATCAGCTCCTCGATCACATAGTTGTTGACCTTGAACGGCAACACATTTCCGACCACGCGGATATCGAAACGGATATCCTCTGAGAGTTTTTTTATCTGAGGGAGATCTTCAAAAGTTCTGAGATTGTACGATCGATACCTGGGCGCTTTCCCATCGATAAAAAATGACTCGTTTGGTTTGAAATCGAAGTATGGCAATGCGGCCTCCTTGTTTAGAAGTTCTCGGCTTGTCCATGCTTATCTTTCGAGGAATGTTATAACGCGGGATCTTACCGCTATCGTGCAGGACAAAACCAGTATCATGCACCGTTTTCAGGTGCGATCCGAACAGTTATTTTTCGCCAGATCTGTTAACGTGACTTGCATTCCTGTCAAGTCAGGCAACCAATGGGTTGCAGTGATTACTATATTGTACAGCTGTGGACCAGTTAATTAATGATACCAGCTGTGTTATTGTTATTACTTAATTTAAGATAAATTCAGACTTGTGCAACAGAGACATTGGTAACTCCCGATTGCACAAAATATTGTGAGAGGAAAAAGCAATGCGCGTTTATTGCACGACATGGCTTTTTCCTCTCAAGGGGGGGTATTATACAAAAAGTAGGTCAAAAAAAGAACTTCAATCAGTCTGTGTAGTGCTCGCTGACCTGAGAACGACTGTCCAATTGTCCGTCAGAATACCGTTTTTGATCATAGGCCATGCGAACGCCATCGCTCCAGGTCCAGTCACCAAGAACGATGGTGACTTCCACATCGCGACCCTGCTCAGGTTCGAACTGGGAATAGGATATTTCAACGGGAAGCTGGTCCCGGGTGGACACATTCATGGTCAGATCATATTCCCCGCCAATGTGAATTGTCTTGATATCGTCGCTGGATTCTATCAGGGCAACCTCGAGCAGGTCAGCCGTCATTGCCAGATACAGCGGATTCCGTTTGATTTCATCCAGCATCGACGCAACAAAGTCGGAGGGAAGCGGCTGCTCCTGGCCGCCCATGCGTACCACTCCGCTGCCGTCAGACAGTTCGATGACCTGGCTTCCCATGGGGGTGGCTATCTCCATGGTCATGGCATCGGGGAACCGGGTCCGTGTGGTTACCTGCAGTGACATCTCGCCCTGAGGGGTCTGTACATACTGTGTGCCTTTCATAACAAGAGTACCAACCTCCGTTCCATCTTCAATCATGGCTTCGGCTACTTTCTGCATCCATTCCCGTCCTGCCTGCGCATCGCCTTCAACAGCGGCTCGCTCTGCTCCCGGACGGGGTATGGCGATGTCAATTTCCTGATAAGGTCCCATCTCTGCGAGCTGATCATCGATGAGATCCCGGTTGCCTACGATGAGGACCTTCATATTGTCCGGCTGAAGATATTCGTTGGCTACCCGGTGGATGTCGTCCACGGTAACGAGTCTGACCTGCTCCACATACTGCTCAAATGCGTCTTCCGGCAGGCCAAGATTGTAATTGCTTATTTGTTCAGAAAGGATGCGTGCGTAACTGTCATAGCGGAAGATGATCCGGTTGAACATCCGTTCGCGGGTCTCATCCAGCTCCTGCTGGGATACCCGCTCATCCTGAAGCCGACGGATCTGCGCCAGTGTCGCTTCGTAGGCTTCCTGCGTATTCTCAGCCGCCGTGCTAAGCCCCGCGAAGAACATGCCGGGATAACGGACATTACTGGAGTATGTGCCGAAGACGCCATACGCTAGTCCCTGATCCGTTCGAACTTCCCGGAACAGCCTGCCGGAGAAACCGCCGCTAAGGATCTGGTTCATGACCTGCAGCGCTGCATAATCCGGATTGTCCCGGTATCCGCCGATGTGTCCCATCCGGATCTGGCTCTGGTTCATGTCGCCCTTGTGTGCAAAATAGAGACCGGGTTCGAATTCATAGTCCACTTCCGGAAGATCCATATCCACGGGTTCCCCCTCATCAAAGATTCCGAAAGCTTCCTCCAGCTGCGTCCGGAGCGCTGCGGGATCAAAATCGCCGATCACACCAACCAGCAGGTTGCTGGCCTGGTATGTTTTTTCGTGGAAGGCGACGATGTCTTCGCGTGTGATATTTGCAAGGGTGGCATATTCGATGCTCCTGGCATACTCCGATTCCGGGCCGTAAATCAGCTTGCGGAATTCACGGGCGGCTACGGAAGCGGCATCCTCATTTCTGCGGGATATGGCTGTTCTTTGCTGCGTTTTGGCCAAATCAATCCGCTCCTGGGGAAACAGGGGATTTTTAAGAAGGTCGGTGAATACCGGAAGCAAGTCATCAAAATCTTCCTTGAGGACATTCATTCTTGCAGAGCCGTTGGACAGTCCGAATGAGGTTTCCATGCTGGCGGCACGCGCTTCAAGCAGTTCGTTCAGGTCCTCATCGGGATACTGCTCCGAGCCGCCGGCGCGCAGCACGTTGCCGGTGATCCAGGCCAGTCCGGTTTTGTCACCGGGCTCCCTCCAGGATCCGCCATTGACGATTACGTTTACATTGACCAGAGGCAGTTCCTGGTCCTGCAACAGGAAGAACTCAATGCCATTGTAGGTGAAGCGCTCCACTTCGGGAGTCGTGAACGTCCTGGGTTCCGGAAATTCCAGTCCCTCGACCGGGTTTTGAAGTGCCGGTACGGAAGAGCCGCATCCACCCAGCAAAACAAGTAAAAGCAGAAAAACGGATAATTGTCTCATCGTGATTCTCAGGTTAGGATGTTAGTTGGATGCAGTGGCTTCATCGCGGGTGCGAACGGCGCCAACGGTTCGATGCCGTTTTTGGAAATAGGTTTCGACGACACGCTGCAGATCGTCCGCAGATATTTTGTCCATTTCATCGAGATCTGTAAAAATGGCACGCCAGTCGCCTCTCTTTCCATGTGCCTGTGCAAAATTCAGTGCCATTCCCTGGTTGGAGGCGAGGCCCCGGATCACCGACGCGCGCGCATTTGTCCGCACCCGCTGAAGCTCGCTCTCCTCAATGTCTCCTTCACGGATCCGGTCCAGCTCTTCATAGATGACTTCTTCGATATCCGCGAGGTCAACACCCTGGTTGGGTATGGCAAAAATGGCAAAAAGCCCGGGATAGCGGTCTCCCGGGAATCCGTTGAAACCACCGACCTGCAATGCTTTCTGCTCATCTGTCACCAATCGGCGATACAATCTGGAGGTGCGTCCCTGGAACAACACCCCGCTGAGAATATCAAGTGCGACGGCATCCGGATGGTTGAGGTCCACGCTATGGTAGCCGATCATGAGAATGGGCTGGCTGTCTTCTTCGATCACAAAGCGGCGTTCTCCTCGCTGCTCCGGTTCAACGGTCAGGACTTTCGGGGGTGGCGCACCGGCGCTCATCGGGCCGAAATATTTCTCTGCAAGGTATCTCATCTCTTCCGGATCCACATCGCCTGCAATGGAAATGGTCATGTTGGAAGGCACGTAGTGTCTTTCATAAAAGGCCAGCGCATCTTCAATGGTGACGGCCTCGATATCTGAAGGCCAGCCGATGGGCAGGTGTTTGTAAGGAAAGGCGGAAAATGCGGTGGAAACAAATTCTTCCATCAGGCGACCGAAAGGTGAATTGTCGATACGGTCCCTTCGCTCCTCCATGATCACATCTTTTTCCACGTAGAATTCACGCATCACCGGGTTTATGAACCGGTCTGCCTCAAGTGCGAACCACAGTTCTGCTTTGTGCTGGGGCAGGCTGTAAAAAAATGCCGTTTCATCGGCCGACACGAAAGCGTTGAGTCCGACAGCACCTTCAAGTTCCACAATCTGGCTGAATTCGTTGTTTACCACATATTGGCCGGCTTCTTCCTGCAGAGCCTGGAATTCCGTCCACAGTTGATCCAGTTTGCCCTGGTCGGGTTCGGCTTTTCGTGATTCCA
>SKYW01000292.1 GCA_007127695.1 Balneolales bacterium
ACACGAACGCAATCTGATCAAACGCCGTATGAGGGAAGCTTACCGGCAGCATCAACATCTTGTGCGAGATATCGCTGAATCAGGACCGATCGGGTTTCAGGGGATTTTTATTGCAAAAAAAACCGGCGTTCCCTACCCGATGATCGAACAGGATTGCATCCGCCTGCTCACGGCTGTCCAACAGAAAATGAAGGAGGAATCAGCAGCATCATGAATGCCCTCAGTGCTATGTCGGATATGCTGCACCGCCTCGCCTCTCTGATGCAGAAAGCCGTACGGACGTTCCTCATACTTCTTGTACGAGGTTATCAGTTTTTCATTTCGCCCTATTTCCCGTCCAGTTGCCGCTATTATCCCACATGCAGCCACTACGCATTGGAAGCCATTAAAATTCACGGCGCTATCAAGGGTACCGGACTGGCTGCATGGCGCATCCTGCGCTGCCATCCCTGGAGTGCCGGCGGAGAAGACCCGGTTCCCGCAAAGAGAACCAGCTGCAAGTGCGAACATCACGGCAGCGCCTCGCACAAGGAACTCCGGCAGAGCCCTGTTCCATCCACCTCATCCAACGACCTTTAAACTGCTACTATTTTGGATCGTAATACTGTAATCGGATTTGTACTGATCTTCGGGCTGATGCTAGCGTGGATGTATACCACGATGCCATCCCAGGAGGAGCTGGAGCGCCAGCGCCGGGAACGCGTGGCCCGCGACACCGTGCCGGAACTGGAAGACCGCACCGACCCCCGCTGGGTAGAAGAACGGGATCCGGCGGATGTGGAACCTGTGGCCCCCGAAGACCGGCCTACTCTCGGTGTTTTCGGCTATCAGGCTATCACCGACACGGTTTACACCTGGGTCGAGACCCCTCAATACCGTGCCCGCTTTACCAATCTTGGCGGTGGTCCGGCCAGCTTTCATCTCAAGCAGCATGAACACTGGGATGACGGATCCGTGCAACTGATGTCCGATACAACCCGCTCCGCCTATTCCGTGGAATTTCTGTCGATTGAAAACTACAATATCGAGACGGATCAGCTGCTCTTCCGCCCACTTGCAGCCGATCCCGTCATTTCTCTCGATCGCGGCGAACAGACCACCCTGCAGTACGAGTTTGTCCTTGGCGACGGCAGCCGGATGCTCTACACCTATACGATTGATGCCGACACCTACCAGATCCTGCTCAGCATCACCTTCGACGGAATGGACCAGCATATAAGCGGACGCAGCTTTGAGCTTATGTGGAAACCTGCCATTCCGCCGACCGAGCGGGATGTTGCCTCGGAAAAGCAGTACACGGCAGCCTACAGCTATGCCGGCGGGGTGCTTGAGCAGTTCCAGCCATCCAGCCAGGGTTTTACCGAAAGCATCATTACCGGGAATGTGACCTGGGTAGCCAGCAAGTCGAAATTCTTCACACAGATCATGATGGCGCAGGAACCGACCGACGGCGCCATTCTCACGGCCGATCTCACCACGGATCCCGATAACGGCGAGACGATCCACGATTTCAATACGGCACTCCGCACCCGGATCGCCGCTTCCGACACCTACTCCTACCAGCTGTACCTGGGTCCGCTGGATTACAGGCACCTGCGCGACTTCCACGCGAAGACCTATGACATGGTGGATACCGGCTTCCGCTTCATCCGCTGGTTTTCCGATCCCTTCGTCAAGTATATCATCCTTCCGTTCTTCTGGTTTGTCGGCGGATTTACGGGCAACATGGGCATCACTATCATCCTGTTTGCCCTGCTGGTAAAAATTGTCCTCTATCCACTCACCAAAAAGAGCTTCGAGAGCATGGCCGCCATGCGCGAACTGCAGCCGGAAATGGAGGCCATCAAGGAGAAATACAAGGACGAGCCGCAAAAGCAGCAGCAGGCCACCATGAAGCTGTTCAAGACGGCCAAGGTGAACCCGCTGGGAAGCTGCCTGCCCAACCTGCTGCAGATCCCGGTTCTGATCACATTCTGGCGCTTCTTCCAGAACTCCATTGAGGTCCGGCAGGAGCGCTTCCTCTGGGCGGAAGACCTCTCGGCGCCGGACATCCTGCTCAACCTGCCGTTCACCATCCCGCTCATGGGCGATCATATCGCCGGATTTGTGTTGCTGATGACCGCATCCATGGTGATACAGATGAGGGTATCCGGACAGGGCTCCACGGCCCCGAACCCGACCCTGAAAATGATGCAGTACGTACTTCCGGTCATGCTGTTGTTCATCTTCAACCGGCTGTCGTCCGGGCTCAGTCTCTACTACCTGATCTACAATGCGCTTTCCATCGTCCAGCAGATGATGATCAACAAGAGGATCGATCACGTGAAAATGATGGAGAGCGTGGATAAGAAAAAGGCAAAGGAGATGCGCAAGGAGAAGATGCTGGAGGAGAAAAAAGCGCGCAAGGAGAAAAACAGCAAAAAATAAGGCAGCCGGCACTTTCGGAGTTCCGGAAAAATGATATTTTGAGGAGTGCGACAGCATGGCAGGCAAACCGGTCGGGAAGCCTCACATGCTGATACGTTTCATTCAAGATTCCAGACTGCTTTTACCATGCACTCCACACTCCGGCATATCCTGTCCCTGCTCCTTTTTGCACTGTGCTCGTTTGCACTGACCAGCCATCATTTAGCGGACGAGGTGGGTTACGGGACGCATCCCGAGGATACCGGCCGGAACGATATCCCCCTGAATATCATCATCCCCGGGAGTGATACCACTTCGGTTGCCCTCAGCCGCCACCGCATAGCCGCCAATACGAATCCGGAGAACCGTGCTTTTATCAATGGCAAGGAAGTGACCGTCCACCCGAGCGGTGCATTTGTGGGGCTGGTGGACCTGTCCGTTGGTGAGACTACGGCCGAGATCCGTGTCCGGACGGCCGAAGGGGACACGCGGGTCAGAAAGCTCCATTTTTACCGGCCGGATCCCGACGAGGTCGCGCCGCCGCCTGCTGCACCGGAAGTGATCCGCTATCCCGAAGACCAGCTCCCGGTCGTTGCCCAGATCCATGCCAGACGCGCTTTCCTCAACTCCGGATCCGGCACCGATCGCCTTGGCGGCGCCCGGCTCGGTTACCTGGAGCGCGGAGTGAGCCTGGATGTTGTCGGGGAGCACGGCTCGTTCTACATCGTACGGCTGTCTGAAAACCTGGAGGCCTACCTCCCCATGCGTTTTGCCGAACTGATGCCCGGGAGCACCCCTTCCCCGCGTTCTCTCACCGGTTCGGCCACAGTGATCGGCACAGACGCATTTGACATGGTCACGCTTTCGCTGGGACAGCGTCTGCCATACATCGCCAACATGCGCACTGATCCCAATGTAATTGAGATTGATATTTTCGGGGCCGACTCCAACACCAACTGGATCACTCACCGTCAAAGTGCCGAAGGCATCCGGAGCGTCAGCTGGGACCAGATCGGCACCAACCACTTCCGGCTCTACATCCACCTGAAACATGATATGCACTGGGGATATCACATCGGTTACGGCGTGGGGTCCAGCCTCAGGGTCCAGGTGCAGCGTCCACCCCGCCTCGCTTCCACGTACCGCCCGCTCGAGGGCATGAGCATCGCCGTGGATGCCGGACATGGCGGGGAAAACCGCGGCGCAATTGGCGCTACCGGAGCGGCCGAGAAAGACATCGTCCTTGATGTATCACAAAAGCTGAAAGACCGGCTTGAGCGGGAAGGGGCACGGGTCCTGATGACGCGCGACCGCGACATCAACGTCTCCATGATCCAGCGAAGCGAAATGGTGATCGCTTCCGATGCACACGTGCTTGTCAGCATCCACGCCAACTCCATCGGCAGCGCCACCAATCCCGATGCCATCCGCGGTACCAGTTCCTATTATCGCCACCATGCCTTTCAACCCCTGGCTTATATGGTGCACGATCGGATGCTGGAGCTTCCCCTTGGCGACTTCGGGCTTATCGGGAGCTTCAACTTCACGCTCAATGCCCTGACCGAAATGCCCAATGTTCTGGTGGAAACGGCTTTCATATCCCATCCGGAGGATGAAATGAAGCTGCTGGATCCTGATTTCCAGGATGGGATGGCGGAAAAAATAGTGGACGGACTGCGGGACTTCTTCAGGAAATACGGGCACGCAAGCCCTATCTAACCGGGGGTTTTACTGCTTTTTTTTATTTCGCTTGCCCCGGCCTTCTTTCTTGCCGTCCGCTTTGCCATCTTCCTTGCTGCCTTCCTTGCCAAACCTCGGGAAGCGCCCTGAAAAATACTCCTTCTCCGTCTCTTCACGCGTTTTGACCTTTCCAAGCAGATATCCGTACGGACGCAGGGACTCTACCTCATCGCAGACCTCCTTGAGCATGGCCAGAGCCGGTATAAAGAGGATCATCCCGGCCAGACCCCATATCTGTCCGCCTACGAATATAGCCAGCAACGTCACCAACGGGTTCAAACTCACCCGCTGTCCGACGATCATCGGTGTGAACAGATTGCTTTCAAATAGCTGGATGACGTAGAACGAAGCCAGTACGGCAACCGGATACCAGAGCGAATCCATGGTCAGCAGCGCATAGACGATCGGGAGGATGGATCCGATGATGGGACCCAGGAACGGTATCACATTGAGCATGGCGGCAAACACGCCGAAGAACAGGGCGTGCTCAACCCCGATGATGGTGAGTGTCAGGCTGTTGAGTACCGCAAGGATGCAGATCACAAAAAACATCCCGGTAATGTAATTCTGAACCACGCTGCGAACCTTGTTGAGCACTTTTTCCACCTTGTTGTCGCGGTCGGTCCGCGCCAGAGCCATCATGAAAAAATCCCTGAGGAAATCACGGTAAAGCAGGAGCAGGAAGACATAGATGGGAATCAGGAAAAACATGGTGACCGTAGTGGCGGCGGTCATCACGCCACGCGTGAGCGGCTCCACATTGTCCCGCAGAAACGAGATGATCGCGTCCTGGGCCGATTCCAGCTGCGCATCCGGCTCCACATCCAGATAGGCATTGAAAAACCCGGAGAACTGCTCGAAAAGCTCGTTGATGCGCTTTTCGAGCATGCCCAGATCCTGGGCGAAACTGACGATCTGGGTGTAGAAAAAGAAGATGATGCCGGCAAGAAACGTAATCCCGATCAGCACGCTGAAGATGGACGCAAAAATCCGATGGATGCGGTAGCGCTCGAAAAACGAAGAGAGGGGCGCGAGCAGGATGGAGAAAAAGACGGCAAAGAGAAAGGGTACCAGGATGGAACTGGCCTGGATCAGAAAAAACACAAAAAGGATAAGTCCGGCCAGGATGATGGTCAGCTTGACATACCAGGGTAGTTCCAGTTTCTTTTCCAATGTGTTGTTGCTTTTACCGATATGTGCTGATTGCCGATGATGCTGATTGCTGAAATCGCAACATCAGACGACTATAGAGCCTGAACGACTGGAGCCAGCATCTGCAATGAAAGAGATATCCAGCTGAAATGGCACTCTGTTCCCTTATTCCCCCGGCGGGAGGAACCAGAGAATATGTCCGCAATTCAAGCATACGTAGTTTTTAGCTTTTTTATTTAGAAAATCAAATCCGAAAAATGAGGTAGCCCTGGTGTTCAACAGTGCATGACGAATGGTAAAGTGGTCATGATCGCAGACGGGGCATACCAGTTTTTTTCCAGCTATATGATACTGAGTTGGAACTTGGTCGCTCATGATATTACAAGATAGAAAAGTGAATGACTATGAGTCAAAATTTACCTGTCGTGGTTTTCCCGCGCCCAGAACATGTTGCTTCTGTCCACATCAGGAAGTGCTGTATCGGCATCGATTTCCACGTATGTGACATCACGGTATGGAACGATGAGCTCTGCCTGGCGCACGCCCTGCAGCCAAATGTCGACAGGAATGGTGTGTTCCGATACGGTATCGTCCTCCCGGGTCACCGTGAGATAAACCGGCATGGGCACCTCGCCTTCATCCCGGATGACAATGCGGGTGCCTTCGGCAACCTCTTCAACGGACGCGATTGCCTGGTTAAGGACCCAGGTCTCATAATACCAGCTGTGCCAGAACCAGCTCAGGTCCCTGTCGCTTACACGCTCGAAGGTGCGGAAAAAATCCCACGGGTAGGCCTGCTTGAAAGCCCAATCATCGACAAAGGTCCGGTACGCTTCCCAAAAGACATCTTCTCCAAGCACTTTCCTGAGTGCCACCAGCACCGTTGCCGGCTTGCTGTAGGATGCGACCCGAAAGTGATCCGGCGAATAGTGGTAGTCGGAGCGTCGCATCATGGGTCCTTCCTGTCCGCGACGTGCGGAGCCAAGGTATGTGGCCTGTCCGCGACGGTGCAGGTCACGGTCCGGATGGTAATCCAGAACGGCCTCGGATGTGCTGAACACGGTATTGCCCTCATCCAGCCAGCTGTAGCGGCGCTCATCGGTACTTACGATAAGCGGCACCCACATGTGGGCCAGCTCGTGGGCTGTGACACCGTACAAGGCCTGAGCCCCGCGAAGATTGTAGTCACCCATGATGGTCATCATCGGGTACTCCATGCCGCCGCCGATGATTTCGGCACCTTCAACGGCCGTCATGTGAGGCCAGGGATAGAGAAATCCGGTCATTTCCGAAAGAAAGGAGATGGCATGCTGCTGATACGCCGTCACTTCCGACCAGAGCGGGGCATCTTCCCGCCAGAACGTGTTGATCACCGTGTAGTCGTTCTGCCCGTCGCCATTCAGGTCACCGACCGAGGTGCGCGCCGCATCCCAGTGCGACTCCCGGGTTACGCTGAAAGCCACATCCCGAACGCTGCTTGCAAAGAAACGCCAGGCAAGCATTCCGTTCGACCCGGATTCCCGCGCCGGCAGTGTTGCGCGTTCCTCTGCACCCGCCGTATACACGCGAAGGGGTTCGTCGCTTTCCCGGGCTTCCATCCAGCGTGAAAGAACGTGTGGATCCAGTACTTCCTCAGGGTTCTGCAGTTCGCCGGTTGCCATCACGAGCCACTCCTCCGGGACGTGAATGGTCAGGTTGTATTCGGCAAAACCGTGATAGAATTCCGCCTGTCCGAGATAGGGATCCGGATGCCAGCCTACTACATCGTCATAGACGACCATATGCGGATACCAGTAGCCCAGGTAGAACAGGTTGTCGCGGCTGTGGCCCATCCGTCCGCTCGCACCCCGCTGAGGGATCAGGAATTCGTAGTCGATCTCAATTTTGGCAGTTTCACCGGCACCGACTGGTCTGTCGAGCCAGAAGGACATCCTGGTGCCGTTCACGGTATACCTGTTCCGGGAAACCTGCTCATCGTCGTAGTCCGTCCCGTTTACAACGACACGATGCAGCTGTATGCCTCCGGTGATTTCGGCTGGACGGTTACGCATCACTCCCTCGGCATGGTGGTTCTGGACCAGTTCCAGATGCATGCGGCGCAGCGTGTCCGGCGAATTGTTGTGCCAGGTTATCTTTGCCGTGGCCGAAAGCTTGCGGGCTTCGGGATCGAGCGTGGCTTCAATATCATACTCGGCGAACTGCTGCCAGTAGTTTTCACCGGGCTGTCCCTCAGGACTGCGGTTGTCGCGCATGACGGAAAGCTGATATCCACGAGGGGGAATTACCTCCCGCGGAAGGGGACGCTCGGGCAAGTGATGATCCGGAACATCCTGGATACCGTTGGTGCCATGAGTGTCGGTGGTGCTCCGAATACCGGAAGTGCCGGATGGATCGGAGGCGCTCAGATTATTTGCAATGCCGGGAGTATTGGATGCGCCCGGGTTATCGACCGCGACTGCTTCATTGATCGCACTGCCGGGGGAACATGAGAACAAAATCAATGCAGAAAGGATGATGGTCAGAGAAGATGTACGAGTGAGTAGCATACGTGATGATGGATAGAGGTGCAGATTGAATGGAATGGTAAAATAGCAAAAAAATCAAATGATGCAGATCACACCGCGATATTACTCCGATTCGTAAATGTCGTCTGGATCCGTATCCGCCAGTTCCACGAGAAAATCGGCAAGGTTCCGCGAGCAGGCCTCCAGGAACCGGGCGCCTTTTTCAGCCGTCGCGAGTTCGGGGTTTCCGACACCGGTGTCATCCGTGATCTCGCTCCATTCGCGCGGAGTCCAGACCCACCCTTCCTTCATCGCTTTGAGGCGGAATTTGCGCTCGTGTCCGTCCCCGGCCTCCGATAATGGCCGCACCAGATCAGGGCGGATGTGCATCACTGCGCTGGTTTCGAATTCACCGGCATGGTCGCCCGGTTCCGTGAAATACTCATTCCAGTCCGCCGCACGATACCAGTCCGCCGCCAGAAGCAGGATCCCCAGGTCCGGCTGCAATTCACGGATCATCTGCCGGAAATTGTTGCCGCCATGGCCATTCAGCACCAGCAGCTTGCGGATGCCCTGTCCCTCCAGCGACCGGGCGATATCCCCCAGCACCGCCTCCTGGGTGGATGGATTCATGTTGACGGCAAACGGCAGATCCAGCATCCCGGTCTGCACACCAAATGGTACCGCCGGGAGGATGGCAACCCGCGCTCCCTTCTCCCACGCCAAACGTCCGGCTTCCGATGCCACATATTCAGATTCCATATTATCGGTAGCATAGGGCAGATGGTAGTTGTGCGGCTCGGTGGCCCCCCACGGAAGCACGGCCACGTCATAGGTGAATTCCTTGACGGTTTTCCAGTTCGTCTCAGCGATCAGCCACGGTTTTTCAGTCATGATTTCTTCAGATTGAGGGTGGGTCTGTTGCGAAAAAACCTGTCCCGGAATATACGCGCTTCCACCAAAATCCGGGTTCACTCTTTTCCGATCACCTGGACCACAACGTGCCGGTCCCTTGGACGGTTGTCATGATCCAGCACCACAATCTGCTGCCACGTGCCCAGGATGCACCGGCCATCACGCACGGGAACGGTAATCCCCGGCCCCATGAACGTCGACCGTATATGGGAAAAGCCGTTATCATCACCCCACGTCTGCGAATGGTGCGACCGCATGTTTTCGGAGGCAAATTCCTCCAGTTTCTCCTGGATATCCTTCACCAGGGCAGGTTCATACTCCATGGTGGATATGGACGCTGTGGATCCGACAGCGAAAATGTGGCAAAAACCCTCGCCGATCCCGGATTCATCGACAATGGCCTGAACCCTTGAGGTAAGGTCGTGGATGTCGGAAAAACCCCGGGTGTCAATATGGATGTCTCTTGTTACGATAAGCATGGCGATTCTCCACGATTATGAAATGTTTGTTGAATATTATGAGTATTTTGCCGGATGCTGGATTATTTCACTGTTTATTCAAACGGATACAGCTCTGCAACAGCTCCCTTAAAAATAGGGCAATTCACCGGGTGGACCCAAACCATTTCCTGATTCAGCTAAATTCGAACTCCTGCAAGATATGCCTTTGTCTAATGACTAATGCCGGCTCACCTGGATGGTAACTTTTTTGAATGCAGACAACGATCAGACTGTGATTATTTAAAACCCCAAAGGTTATGAGCAACCCTATCGAATCCGAAATCAATGCCTTCATGGACGAGGTGAAGGCCAAAAATCCCAATGAAACCGAATTTCTGCAGTCTGTGCGGGAAGTTGCCGAGATCACCATCCCGTACATGGAGGAACATCCCAGGTACAAGGAGGCCAATATTCTGCATCGCCTGGTCGAGCCAGAGCGCGTGATCATGTTCCGGGTGCCTTGGGTGGACCGCACCGGACGCATCCAGGTCAACCGTGGCTACCGGGTCCAGTTCAGCTCGGCCATCGGGCCCTACAAGGGTGGACTCCGCTTCCACCCGTCTGTCAACCTGAGCATCCTCAAGTTCCTTGGATTCGAGCAGATCTTCAAGAACGCCCTGACCACACTGCCGCTCGGCGGCGCCAAGGGCGGGTCCGATTTCGACCCCAAGGGAAAATCCGACCGCGAAGTGATGAAATTCTGTCAGAGCTTCATGACCGAGCTTCACCGGCACATCAGCAAGTACACAGACATCCCGGCAGGAGATATCGGCGTTGGAAAGCGGGAAATCGGGTACCTTTTTGGGCAGTACAAGCGCCTGGAGAACGAATTCACCGGCGTGCTCACCGGTAAGGACCTGAACTGGGGCGGCTCCCTCATCCGTCCGGAAGCAACCGGGTACGGCGCCGTCTACTTCATGGTAGAAATGCTCAAAACGGCCAAAGATGATTTCAAGGGCAAGCGCGTTGCTGTCTCCGGTTCCGGCAACGTGGCACAGTTCACCACGGAAAAGATCATCGAGCTGAAAGGTAAAGTCATCACGGTATCAGATTCTTCGGGATATATCTATGCTGAAGACGGACTGACTACCGACCACCTGAAATTCATGATGGAGCTCAAGAATCAGGACCGCGGACGAGTCAGCGAGATGGCGGAGAAATTCAGCGGACTTGTCTATTATGAAGACGAACCTGCCTGGAACCTGCCCGGTGAAGTGGATGTGGTTATTCCGTGTGCCACCCAGAATGAACTCGGTGAGGAGGATGCCCGAAAACTGGTTGAAAAAGGTGTACGTTTTGTCGGAGAAGGCGCCAACATGCCCTGTACCACCGAGGCGGTCCACCTGTTCCAGAAGAAGAAGGTGCTTTTCGGACCCGGCAAGGCCGTCAATGCTGGCGGCGTGGCGGCATCCGGACTCGAAATGGCACAGAACGCCTTGCGGCTCCGGTGGGAGCGGGAAAAAGTGGATGAAAAGCTGCTCTACATCATGAGAAATATTCATGCGCAGTGCGTCCGCTACGGCGAGAACAAGCACGGCGAGATAGACTATGTGAAAGGGGCAAACCTGGCGGGCTTTATCAAGGTGGCTGACGCCATGATAGACCAGGGCGCGGTGTAAAAAACAGCATCAATCCGCATCCACCCGCTTTATCCATATCAGGTACCCGTCCGATACAAACCGGTAGATTCCCCTTTCTTTTTGGGTCACGGTAAATGACAGGGCGCGATGGTCGATGGGATGATGATTCTCCAGATAGGCCGTAATATCAAAAATGAGTACCTGGCCGTCCCCGTCATCCTTGGACAGAAATGGTGCGGCGGCTTGGGTGTCATAATGCCTGCCGTCAAAAGCAGGACTTGCCGCACGGATGTAGAGAGTGCCCGGATCCAGCCGATGCGGGTTTTCAAAGTGAATGACAGACTGCCGTGATCCGTTCGGCTCGCGCATGGAGAGCGCGCGCGGTCCTGCCAGGGCGCCGGACAGGTAGTCGAAGTAAAATTCACGGCCCGTTTCCCGTGTGATCAGAATGCGAGGGATCAGGGTGGATTGTCCGTCCCAGTATCCGGGATTCACCGTGTATTGCAACGGATACCGGGAGCGCATGGCCCGCATCACCGCCGGGGTGTAATGCCCGAATGGAAAGGCAAGAGAATGGAGCTTGTTGTCCGTGATTTCCGGTATCTCCATCAGCCGTTCCGGTACCGTATCCAGTACCGCGATGATCTCAGGTCCGGATACCGGCATGCTGACGTGTCGATGGCCGTGTACCCCGATCAGATGGCCGCGGCCGGCCAGATCAGCCAACTGCGCGCTGGACATATGGGGATAGTGCGGGACATCAATCAGGGACGGGATGACGAAGAAAATACCGCGCAAGCCGTACTCTTCCAGCAGATCGGCCGCCCTGAGCTGACTGACATGGCCGTCGTCGAAGGTGATGATGACTTTCTGGGGATCCGGTGTTCCCTGCAGGGGACCGCTATCAGGCAAAAAACTGCGGAACCCGTTTTCCCGGAGATAATGCAGCATGTCCTCAAAACCCTCGTAGGTTTCATCAAGAGGACCGGGCGTGCGTGAGGAGGCTTCCTGATAAAACGTGTGGTAACACAGGACGGGAATGTTCCACCCGGTTGGATTTGCGGCTGGATTTGCGGCTGGTTTTGGGGAGGGACTTGCTTGAGGACTTGCGGCATACACACAGGGAGTACCGTAGCCGCCTGTTGCAACCACCAGCAGACTGAAAATCCACACCAGTAATGAGCCGCGGGATATCATTTCATTTCCCGATTCTGTCTGTTTGTACTTTCAAGCGCGTTCACAACGCAAGTATTTTCTTAAGATACGTACATCCGATTTCAATTCAGAGCAACAACAACCGGCGAAACCGAAATCATCGCAATACGCTGTACAGCCCTCCACCGGATGAGAAAACATGAATGGAACGGCAGATGACTTGCATCGGTTCTGGGGTTCACAACAAGTAACAATCAGCAAATAACAACCAGCCAGTCACATTCATGACACCTCTGCTCGCAACACTCCTTGGAATTCTGATACTGCTGCTTATCCTCCCGGTCGGGTGGATACGTGACCATCAGACAGACCGCAAAGAGCGCGTCGAAACCCCAACCGACTACGATGGCATGGGTACCTACAGCCGGTACATACGTCGCTAATCGCACAGTATGTTGGTTCTCTGCCGTTAAACTGCCTGTATGAAGCCAACTGGTAACGAATAGCTGAAATTTCGTAATTTGAGTCGACCAAGCAGGGATGCTATCGTATATTGACATTCCTGCACTCGGAAACCTCTCAACACTCGGCCGAATTACAAACCCATGTATTTCAGCACCACCGACGACAGCCTCGACCTGCAAAAAATCCAGGACGACATCACCTATCTTAGAAACTGCTTCATCGACATGCTCCGCGACCTTGGGGAGGAGGATGTGATCCGGCATCTGGAAGGTGACCACGATGCCGAAGTTGATCCCGATAAGCTAAGCAAGGCTTTTTCGCTTTATTTCCAGCTCATCACCATCGTCGAGGAAAATGCGGCTGTGCAGCTTCGCCGGAAACTCGAAAACATGCACGGACCGGAGCGCATTTCCGGTCTTTGGGGACGCATCCTGCATGACCTTAAAAAAATGGGCCACCCGGCAGAGGATATCGCCACCACGCTGCCGGACATCCGCATCGAACCGGTGCTGACCGCGCATCCAACCGAATCAAAGCGCTCTACGGTGATCGACCAGCTTCGGGCCATTTACCTGCTGATGGTCAAGCGCGAGAATCAGATCTGGACCCCCAACGAAAAAGAACAGATTGCCGAGGAAATAAAGGTGGCTTTGAGCCGGCTCTGGATTACGGGACAGGTCTTCCTGCAGAAACCCTCCATCCAGGACGAGCTGCGCAACATCATGCACTACCTGAAGAACGTGTTCCCGGTTGTGCTGCCGCTTCTGGACCAGCGTCTTCGGGACGCCTGGAAGCACGCCGGCTTTGAACCGTCACTTATCGAAAACCGCCGCCATCTCCCTGGCATCTCCTTTGGCAACTGGGTCGGCGGAGATCGCGACGGTCACCCGTTTGTGACCGATAAGGTTACCGAACATACGCTTTACGAGCTCAGAAAGCAGGCGCTGTCGCTGATCCGGACGGACCTGGTCAGTCTTGCACGAAAAATCAGTATCTCTTCCAATGAGGTCGCGATTCCCGGCTTCTTCCAGGAGCACCTGGATCATTTGCGGACGCTTACCGGCCGGGCAGGTGTGGCCGGACTGGAGCGGAATCCCCGGGAACCGTGGCGCCAGTTCGTCAACCTGATACTGTCGCGATTGCCAATTGACGATACCGGCAATCCGCTCACGGAAGTAACCGAAAAGCGTCACTATCGCATGGCCGAGGAGTTGCAGGAGGACCTGGACATTCTACACGATTCCCTTATCGAAATCAACAGCCGGCGAATTGCCCGGGTGGATGTGGAGCCGATCGCCCGCAAGGTGGCAACATTCGGGTTCCACATGGCCTCCCTGGATATCCGTCAGAACAGCCGGTTCCATGATGCGGCACTTTCGCAGCTGATGCAGGCTGCCGGCGTTGAAGATGCCGAACATTTCGCTGACTGGTCAGAGGAGCGCCGCCTTTCCTTCCTCAACAAAGAGCTCTCCACGGCACGTCCGTTCATGCGTCACCGGCATGGCCTTGGCAAGGAAGCGGATGCCGTGTTGGCCTGCTATCGCATCCTCTACCGCTATGCCCGTCGCTATGGGACCCGGGGAATTGGCGCGCTCATCGTGAGCATGACCCGCAGCCTTTCCGATCTGCTGGTTGTCTATCTGCTGGCCCGGGAGGCGGGGTTGCTTATCTCCGGCAAAGACGGAATGGCTTGCATCTTCCCGGTGGTGCCGCTGCTTGAGACCATTGAAGATCTGGAGCGCGGCCCAGGGATATTGGATGCGTTTTTGA
>SKYW01000081.1 GCA_007127695.1 Balneolales bacterium
AACACCCGAACCAACGGTAAAAGTAGGTCCGGGTGTTTCATGCAGTTGCTTGTAGGGCCGCGCTTTGCCGAAAATTTATTCGGTGAATCCGCCTTTGGTCATTTTGATCGGATCCAGGGCCTTGTCCAGCTCCTCTTCCGACATATCGGTCATCTCGAGGGCCACTTCTTTGAGCGGACGGTTTTCCGCGAAGGCTTTTTTCGCGATCTGGGCCGCCAGGTCATACCCGATGATCGGGTTCAGTGCCGTAACCAGGATCGGGTTTTTACCGATTTTGTCGGCGATTTCCTCTTTTTTGACAATGAGTCCGGATACCGACTGATTGGCAAAGTTACGGGCAACATTGGCGAGCAGCACGATACTCTGGTTCAGATTGTATCCGACCATCGGCATCATCACGTTCAGCTCAAAATTACCGGACTGTCCGCCGATCATGATGGAAGTGTCGTTGCCGATCACCTGAGCGCAGACCATGGTCACCGACTCTTCGATGACCGGATTTACCTTGCCTGGCATGATGGATGATCCGGGCTGCAGCGCCTTGAGCTGCACTTCACCCAGCCCGCTGTTCGGACCGGAGTTCATCCACCGAAGGTCGTTGGCCATTTTCATCATCCCGACAGCAATGGTTTTCAGCTGCCCGCTCGTCTCGACCGGGGCATCCAGTGTGGCCTGGGCCTCAAAGTGATCCACCGACTCGGCAAAGGACTCTCCGGTCAGCTCTGAAATTTTGGCGGCAAAACGCTTGCCGAACTCCTTGTGCGTGTTGATGCCGGTCCCGATGGCCGTCCCGCCCTGGGGAAGCTCACGAAGCCGTTCGAGGGCGGAGTCAAGCCGCTCGATACCGAGTGCAAGCTGACGCTCGTATCCGCCAAACTGCTGGGCTACGGTCAGCGGCATCGCATCCATAAGGTGGGTGCGACCGGTCTTCACGACATCGGCGTACTCCTGTCCCTTGTCATGGAATGCCTTGCGGAGATGTTTCAGCGCGGGGACAAGCTGCTGCTTGACAGCCAGAAGCGCAGAGACGCGGATGGTGGTTGGGAACACGTCATTGGAACTCTGGCCGAAGTTGACATGATCGTTGGGGTGGATTTTCACATCCGCGCCATCCTGTTGAGCCAGGTAGTTGGCCCGGTTGGCGATCACTTCGTTGGCGTTCATATTGGTTGAGGTTCCGGATCCGGTCTGGAACACATCCACCACAAAATGATCGTCCAGCTCCCCGTCAATTACCATCTGAGATGCCTTGACAACATATTTCGCCACATTGTCCGGCAGCATTCCCAGATCCTCGTTGACCAGGGCGCAGGCCTGTTTTACGTACCCGAGGGCCTGGATAAAAGCGCGGTCAAAGCGCATGTCACTGATCGGAAAGTTCTCTTTGGCCCGCTGGGTCTGAGCTGCGTAAAAAGCATCCTGAGGCACCTGCATCTCACCCATCGAGTCTTTTTCAATTCTGTATTTCGTCATAGTCAAAGTCCTTAATTGTGAACAGATTGCTTGAATCACCTGATACATCCAAAAATGCAACTTACAAATGAATTAATAATGAATCAGCGCATCCACTGCTTTCCTGACGTCATCGATTTGGGGCAGCACGTACTTCTCCAGTGGCTGAGCAAACGGGATGGGCGAAAATCTGGCGGCGACCCGTTTAACCGGGGCGTCAAGATGGTAGAAAGCTTTATCAGCAATCTGGGCTGCAATTTCCGCACCGAGTCCCATGAACTCATGGTCCTCATGAAGCACCAGGACCCGGTTGGTTTTTGCCACTGATTCCAGGATCGTCTCAGAATCCAGCGGCAGCATGGAGCGGATGTCGATCAC
Source organism: Balneolales bacterium (assembly GCA_007127695.1). Taxonomy (GTDB): domain Bacteria; phylum Bacteroidota; class Rhodothermia; order Balneolales; family Natronogracilivirgulaceae; genus SKNL01. The sequence continues at coordinate 1,831 of SKYW01000081.1, forward strand.
CTCGATTTCGACACCATTTTCCGCGTACTCCCTGGCCACGTTGAGCGCTTTCTGCACCAGCGCGCCCCAGGTCACCACGGTCAGGTGCCGGCCTTCCCTGGCAATGGCTGCTTTGCCCAGGGGCACCAGGTAGTCACTGTCCGGCTCCGGTCGCCGGGTAAACCCCTGTCGGTAGAGCCCCTTGTGCTCCAGGAACAGGATGGGGTCATCACTCCGGATGGCGGTCTTCAACATGCCCTTTGCATCGGCTGCGTTGCTTGGCATAACCACCATGAAACCGGGAAAATGGGAGAAGGTGGCTTCGATGTTCTGGCTGTGGCACAGCCCGCCGTGGATATAGCCGCCTATCGGTACGCGGATGACCATCGGGCAGCTGAAATGGTTGTTGGAACGGTACCGGAGGGAGTCAATCTGGTTTTTGAGCATCTCCATGGCCGGCCAGATGTAATCACCGAACTGGATTTCGACGACCGGTTTGACTCCGCGAACCGCCAGGCCGCACGCCGTACCGAGTATGGATGCTTCCGAAAGCGGCGAGTTATAGCATCGGTGGCTGCCGAACTGCTCGGTCAACCCTCTTGTTGCCGTAAACACCCCGCCTTTTCCGCCGGCCACATCCTCCCCGAACACCACGATATTTTCATCCCGCTCCATCTCTTCCTTCATGGCGTGATTGATGGCGTCCACCATGACGATGGGCTTGCCAGAAGGAGTGCTCTTTCCATATTCGAGCTCGGGCGGATTTTCGGACAGCACATGCCGCAGGGCATCCTCTGGAACCGGATCATCCTGTTTCAGGCACCATTCGGTGTCTTGCTCTACCTGTTCATGGACCTCTTTTGCCAGGTTTTCAAGTTCTTCTTGCGTTGCGGTTTCCGATTCCAGCAGTCGCTGTCGGAGTTTTTCCAGCGGGTCGTGCCGCAGGTCGTTTTCCAGATCGTCCGAGTCACGGTACTTTTTCTGGTCATCGGATGAGGAGTGGGGCACCAGTCGCACCACATGTGCATGCACCAGTGACGGCCCCTCACCTTTTCGCGCCCGTTCCACCGCTTTTTTCATGGCGGCATACGAGTTGAAAAGATCCGTTCCATCTACTTCGTGGATTTCCAGATTCTCGAATCCACGCACGGTTTTGGAGATGCTCTTGTTGCTGGTCTGCTCGTCCACCCGCACGCTGATGGCATATTTATTGTCCTGAATGACAATGACCACAGGGGCTTTGCTGCGTGTGGCCCAGTTGAGGAGTTCGAAAAAGACTCCCTGCGATGTTCCGCCTTCCCCGGTAGAGATGTACGTAACCTCATCCGTTCCCTTGTACATGGATGCCTGGGCCAGGCCCAGTCCGGGCAGGAAATTGGCGCCAATGGCACTGGAGGCGGCAACAATGTGATGTTCACGGCTGTTGAAGTGCGAGGGCATCTGACGTCCGCCTGAGGGATCGGTGACCTTGCTCAGATGCGATGAAAGGATATCGCGGGATGTCAGGCCGAAACCGACCGATAAAGCATGGTCCCGGTAGTAGGGAAACGCCCAGTCCTTCTTTTTTTCAAGTGCCATGGCGGCAGCGAGCTGAATGGCCTCGTGTCCCGCACAGCCAATGTGAAAATGTCCGCGACCCTGTTTCAGAAGGATCAGCATCTTCTCATCGAGTCTCCTCACCAGGAGCATGTTCCGGTAGACCCCCAGCAACTGCTCCTTTGAGAAGGAGGTTAGCGGTGCGGAACGGACTTTGAAATCTGAATTATTCCTGACCAGCGAAGGCAGCCTGGTCAAAGTCTTATCAGTCATAGGTCAGATCTGGTTGATAAACATACATCGCCCAACGATGTGCAGGTCGGTTAAAAAAGGGAAAAAAATGGTCTTTTACAAATCAGACCAGAGGTTGGCCATACATACGGTAAGTCTTTTCTTTATAGCCACCTATGCGTTCGACAACCCGTAATATATCGGTATTGGTTTCAAGAAGCCAGCCTACTTCTGCAGAAACAAAACCCCGGCCAAGACCATTCACCATAGACTCCCTCGTGAGCAGTGCGTCTATTCCGCGACCCTGGTATTCCGGTATAACGCCCATCAATGCCGTTCGGATGGAATCGATCTTGCGGCGGTGCCAGAGGAGTTTGAACAGGCCTGTCGGAAACAGGGTGCCGTCCATTTTGGCAAAGACCTGGTT
>SKYW01000202.1 GCA_007127695.1 Balneolales bacterium
AATAGGGACGCTCCCCGGGCTTGCGTCCGGCCAGATATCGGGAGTAATTCTCGATGCCCGGACAAAAACCGATCTCCTGCATCATTTCGATATCGAACATGGTCCGCTGTTCCAGCCGCTGCGCCTCCAGGTATTTTTCCTCGGAGCGCAGCACGTCGAGGCGCAGGTCGAGCTCATCGCGGATCTGTTCGATGGCGGTCTTGAGCCGCCCCTTGGTAGTCACGTAATGGGAGGCCGGATAGATGAAAAACTGGTCCACTTCTTCGAGAAGCTCGCCTGTTTCGGGATCGAACAATGTAAGCGTCTCGATCTCATCCCCCCAGAAGGAAATGCGGAGGGCGTGTTCGGAATAGGCGGGATAAAGGTCTACCACGTCGCCCCGGACGCGGAATTTGGCCCGTTCAAACTGGTGGTCGTTGCGGCTGTAGTGCAGGTCCACCAGATCATAGAGCAGCTTGTTCCTCGGGATTTCCTCGCCGGTTTTGAGACGAATGATGAGCTGTTCGTATTCGCTGGGCGAGCCAATGCCGTAGATGCAGCTGACGGAAGAGACGATGATGACGTCACTGCGTCCCGAAAGCAGCGAGCTGGTGGCCCGCAGACGGAGGCGCTGGATCTCGTCGTTGATGGAGAGATCTTTTTCGATGTATTTGTCCTGCGATACGAGGTACGCTTCGGGCTGGTAGTAATCGTAATAGGAGATGAAAAACTCGACGCAGTTTTCCGGGAAAAAGTCGCTGAACTCCCGGTAGAGCTGTGCCGCCAGTGTTTTATTGTGGCTCATCACCAGGGTCGGCTTGCCGGTATTCTCTATAACCGAGGCTATGGTGCGTGTTTTCCCTGATCCGGTGATACCCAGGAGCGTCTGGTAACGGTCACCCTTATGGATGCCATCCAGCAGTTCCGTGATGGCTTTGGGCTGGTCGCCGGCCGGTTTGAATGGGGAAACAAGTTTGAAATCGGACATCGGTTCTCTTTCTATTCAATAAATCGTTACATTTTACAGCCGTGGATCCGGCAGGTGAAGCGGCTTCGGGTGTTCCAGCACCCCCTGCCGGTTTTCCAGTCCTGTTCCGGAAAGGTTCCTGGCGCACAGACCGACCGTTGCACGAACGTAGGTCAGCGCGACACCGGGTACGGTATCCGTTCTGCCAGCGCCAATATCGTATGAGATAGACACGCGAACTGCTTTTTCATTACAGGACTTGCCGGAAAATTTCGCCGAGACAGGTCCATCACCGCAACCAACCCTCCGCAACCAAAGAAACGAATCCGTCGGCTGCTTCATTCACGTATTGTTACATTGATCAACGCAGTCTGACAGCAACAGAATCACACCACATACATGAACCAGAACCAGAACAGCCTGAATGCGTTCCGGGAACGCATTGACGACATCGACGATGAGATCCTGCGTCTTCTTCGTGAAAGAAACGACATCGTAAAACAGGTCATATCCACAAAAATACAAAATAAACTGCCCATTTTTGTACCCGACAGGGAGGATGAAAAAATTGCCGATTTCCGCAGGAAGGCGAAAGGGCACAATCTGGATACGGACTGGGCCGAGGATTTTCTGCGCATGATCATGAGTTCCTCCCGCGCCTATCAATCCGGCAAAACGTTTCCGCAGGCCAGCGTCGGCAGCAAAAACATCCTGATGGTCGGCGGTCGCGGCGGCATGGGTTCGCTCTACACGCGCATCGCCGAACTATCCGGACACTGCGTAACCATACTGGACCGTGACGACTGGGACCGGGTGGATGAGCTGGTGCGCGGGCAGCACCTGGTCATCATCACGGTTCCCATCAATGTGACACAGGAAACCATTGAGCGCATTGGGCCGTATCTGGAGCCGGACACCATTCTGGCCGATTTCACCAGCAACAAGACCCATATCCTCGATGCCATGATGAACGCCCACAAAGGTCCCGTCGTGGCCCTTCACCCGATGCATGGCCCGGACGTCTCCAACGTCTCCCGGCAGCTGATGATGGTGTGCCACGGCCGCAATGATAACGCTTATGAGTGGATTCTGGAGCAGTTTCGCTTGTGGGGAATGCGCATCAAGTTCGTGGATCCCGAGCAGCATGACCGTGCGATGAACCTGATCCAGGGCCTGCGGCACTTCGTGGCCCTGCTGCACGGATCGTTCATGAGGGAGTTTGACCTCAAACCGGAGGATATGGCCGACTTCTCCAGCCCGATATACCGAGCCGAACTCATGATGACCGGACGTATTTTTGCCCAGGACGCCGAACTCTATGCCGATATCGTGTTCTCCACCTTTGAGCGGCGCACACTGCTCCTGGAATTCCTGGAACATCACAAGAAACTCGCCCGGCTCGTTACGGATAACGACCGCGATGGATTTGTTCGCGAATTCCGCAAAATTAATGAATTTTTTGGCGATTTTGCGGAACAGGCCCTGACCGAAAGCAGCTACATGATCAACCGGCTGGCGGACCGGTTCGGCTGATCTTTGCAAACTGCGTCAGCTCTGTTGGAACACCTACTTTACAACAAAAAGCTCTACTCCCATGACCAATTCAAAGCGTATCAAAAGCGTAAAGCGCATCCATGACTCATTGCGCATTCACAGCTCATTGCGTATCCACGACTCAAAGCGTATCCACAAGTCAAAGCCTGACAACAGTTCAAGGCATATCTACTCATCCTTCTACATGTACCCGCTGTCCCGGTTTACCCGGTCGCTCCGGCTGACCGCCTTCTGCCTGCTTGTTCTCATGGCAGCCGGCGCCCTTTCGGATGTGCAAGCCGATGACAAGAGAACCATAACTCCTGAAGATCTCTGGAATATGAAGCGCGCCGGGACGGGGGATGCTTCCCCTGACGGGAAATATCTCGTTTTTCCGGTCACACGCTACGACATTGATGAAGACCGGTCTTACACGAACCTGTACCGGTCCAGCCTGGATGGCGATGACATCCGAAAATTCACATCTCAGAACTCCGATCGCCAGCCCGCCTGGAGTCCGGATGGAAACCGTATTGCCTTCGTATCGGGACGCGACGGGTCGCCGGCCCAGCTCTACCTGATCCCCGCGGATGGCGGTGAGGCCGAGCGCCTGACGGACATGCCCGTATCCGTCTCGGCACCGAAATGGTTTCCGGACGGAAAGCATATCGCGTTCGTGGCCAATGTCCTGCCGGGATACGATGGCGACTTTGACCGGCTCGGGGAAATGATCCGGGAGCAGGAGGAAAGCAAGGTCAGCGCCAAGGTGACCGAAAACCGCATCTACAGGCACTGGAGCCGCTGGCTCACCGACGGCCGTTATCCACGCATCTTCAGGATGAATGTGGAAACGAAGGAGATCACCGACCTGATGCCGGGATCACAGCGCTATTTTGCGATGATGGGATCTGCCGATTACGACATCTCAACGGACGGCAATGAGATAGCCGTATCCGCCAACAGCAATCCCCCTCCCTACGAATACCTTGACTACGATATTTTCCTGGTGCCGGCGGACGGTAGCGGCGAGCTCGTCAATATCACCGCACACAATCCGGCCAACGACATGAGTCCGGCCTACAGTCGGGATGGAAACACGCTCCTCTACCGGAAACAGACCCGCACCGATTTCTATGCCGACCGGGCGCGACTGGTCTTCTACGACCGGCAGAGCGGTGACCGGACCGTGATCGACAATGTGATGCACGGCGACATCGACCTTTCGCCTGGAAGTGCCCTCTGGGCGGACGATAGCCGTGAAATCTACTTCACTGCCCAGGATCGGGGCAAGACTTCCGTTTTTGCGTATGATGTCCGTCGCGACCGCCTTCGTGAAATCCATCGCGGCGGAACCAATTCCGGCATCGTCCGCGCCGGTGACCATCTGGTCTTCCTGCATCGATCGTTCACCCGGGCGCCCGAGCTTTTCCGGATCCGCGCCAACGGTCGCAACCTGTCAAAAATCACCGGTTTCAACGATGACATCATGTCCGTCTTGGATATGGGCCGTGTCGAAAATGTGACCTACCAGGGCGCCAACGGGGTGGATGTGCAGATGTTCGTCGTCTATCCGCCCGATTTCGACGAAAACGAGGAATGGCCGCTACTGGTACAGATCCACGGCGGTCCGCACGGCATTTTCGGCGACGATTTCCACTTCCGCTGGAATGCCCAGGTCTTTGCCGCTCCGGGATATGTTGTGGCGCTGCCCAACTTCCACGGATCCACGAGTTTCGGACAGGAATTCGCCGAATCCATCCATGGGGCCCACTCCGAGCTGCCCTACCGCGACATTATGAAGGCAACCGATTACATGGCCGACAAACCCTACATCGACGGCAGCCGAACCGCCGCGGCCGGTGGAAGTTACGGGGGATACATGGTCAGCTGGATTGCCGGCAAGACGGACCGGTACCAGGCGCTCATCAACCATGCCGGTGTGTACAATATCATGTCGCAGTTTGCCTCTGATGTGACCTATCACCGCGAAGCGGCCTACAGCGGCGCTCCATGGGACGGCCTGGAGGATCTGCAGCGCTGGAACCCCGCCATGCTGGCCGAAAACTTCAAGACACCCATGCTTATCCTCCATGGCGAGCTGGATTACCGCGTGCCAGTGACACACGGTCTGGAGGTCTATGGCGTCTATAAAGGCAAAGGACTCGACGCCCGGCTGGTCTACTATCCCGATGAAAACCACTGGATACTGACTCCCCAGAACTCAATTCACTGGTTCGGGGAATTCCATGACTGGCTGTTGCGTTATATAAGTGCAGGGCCGACAGAACAGTGATTTTTTAGAAGGATTTAAAGATTTACAGAAAAATCATGCGCAGAACGAAGGCAGTAACAACTCTGCACAATAAAATGTGAACTTGTTAGTTGTATTAATCCATACCATACCCTCCCCTCAAAAGCCAGTCTCTGATCGGACTGGCTTTGATTTTTTATAACACCCGGGTTTTATAACATCCGGGTTTCCGAACCATCTTTTTCCCCGCCTTGGTCCCGTTAGCGTTGATAAAAGTATTCCGGCAATTTAGACTGGTGTCGCAAGTACTGCCGCTTTTCCACTCTATCCCTGAAAATCCGGCTATTTGACAAGCGTGACGGGAAGCGACATGCGGCGGCTTCCACTTTGGGCCGTTATGATATAGACCCCGCTTGTCCATGTGGATGCGTCCACGGCCACCTCATGATATCCGCTCCGGACGGCCTCATCCACAAGAACAGCCACTCTTCTTCCATCAACGGAGTACACGGAAACGCTCAGATGACCCGGATCGGGGACGGCCACCGTCACCATCGCCCGGTTGTTGAACGGGTTGGGTCTGGGTGGATGCAGACGGAAGTCCCGGGGACGGTCCGGTTCGGGTTCTGACAGTCCGCCGGACACCTCCGTTGCCTCAAACAGGGCTTTCAGCGACAATTCCTGTTCAAAAGTGCGGATGGTGATGGTCTCTCCTGTGTGATCGCGCCCCTCCCAGCCGGCAAAATCATATCCCTTGGCCGGAACAGCCGTGATGGTGATCGGGACATCATGAAAATAGACGCCGGACCATGGCCAGGGCTGATCCGGAACCCCGACCTGACCGGGTTGAATATCGATGGTGTTGATGCGGATGTGTCCGCCTTCGGGATCATTGACATTGAGGGTAACGTCCACGGAGCCGCGGAGACGAAAGTGGGAAAGGATGTGTTCCCGCTGGACTGCAGGTCTCTTCCGGGCAAAATCGCGCATGGATACAACCTCCTCCTCCCACTCCTGCATGGTTTCCGGTCCGCGCCAGCGGTTGACATGTTCCGGCATGTGCGGTTTGAGCTGGTTGTAGATAGCGTCTATCTCCGCTTCCACACGCTCCGGGGAGAAGGCCGTATTGAGCAGGTCTGCAAACCTGTTGATGAAGCTGTGCCGGAAAGAGACATTGCGCAGGGCGCCGCGCAGCATTTGAACCGACCAGTCCGGGTTGGGCCAGGATACATTGGCGCCATTTATGGCAAAACTGAGGGTGTTGTGCTGTTCGCGCATTCCGGCGCCCTGAACGTACGGGTAATCAAGGTTGAACCCGAAATCGGTGTCAAACATCAGCCAGCGCCAGCGACCGTCATGCCCGGGCGGGGCGTCATCCTGCGGACCGTCCGTGCGCTTCCGCCAGAACTCTATGTTGTTGCCGGGCCAGTCCGTGTTGCGGAAATAGATGTTGGCAATATGGTAGTCGCGAAGGTTCTCGAGATCCACCCGGTCGCCAACCCTCTGCCAGACCTGGGGATGGTTGACCTGGTCCGTATCCAGCATCTCCCGCAGCTGCTCATAGTCGCGCTGGTCGAGGGAAGTGCCTTCCTTTATTTCAGCATCTCCTTCCAGCAGCACCAGATCGTCGCGTTCCAGGCCGTACATGGTTTCAAAATAGCGATGGTCGAACCGTTTGCGGATGTTGTGGATGCCCCAGTACTCACCGTTCAGGAACACCACGACGGGACGGTAGTACTGTGTTTCCACCGGCGTGTGCTGCACGAGCCGCTGCATGAGCGCATCGCGAAAGTAGGCCATATCCCAGTCATTGCCGGAATTGCGCAACAGGAACCGCTTGTAGCGATCGACCGGGGCCTCCGGGATCAGCGGATATTCGAACCAGGTTTCGCCGTAGGATCTGCGGGCATACATACGCAGGGATTTTATGGGCCGGGCACGGGATGTGCCCCCGTGAATGCGCACGCCGGCATCCTGGGCCAGTACGGGTTCGCCGCCGCTTTCATAAAACTCGAAATGCACCGGTCGCTCCGAGCCCTCGCCGCGCTCCCAGAAATTCGGGGGTACGTAGATGCCGGATGCCTCCGAAAAGAAATTGTCGCGGTCTGTTGCCAGGGATACTACCGGCAGCCGGTACCGCTCGTGAAGTTCGGCGCCGACAAAAAAGGTCCGTGTGGCCACCCGGACCGGTTCGGAGTCCGGCGCCCATGCGACAGCGCGCACTACCGTGCCCTTGAACACCTGCCCGATCGGCGGTTTCCAGCCGTCATTGAGCGGATCGTTTTCTCCGATATTGTTGGTGCGGATCATGGACAGGTCGTTTGGCTCATCCGTGCGGTCCTCAATCCGGATCGATTGTCCCTCAAAAAGCCGGCGGCCGTTATCCGGACCGGGTGTGCTGCCGTCAAGGGTGTAGTAGATACGGGCGTCTTGCTGATGATCGGACAGTGTGAGTGCAAGGTCAAACCCCTGCTGGTGGAATCCGCCCTCGTGTGAAAATGCGGGCGGATCGAGAAGCCGGGATATGCCATCCGTAACGTTGGAAAAACCGGGCGTGGGTTCATTAAAAAAGACCCACTGGTCCGAGCCGTCGGGTCTGCGCCCGTAAGAATAGTCGGTGGGTACGCGTACGGGTGGAACCGTATCCAGCCGGATTCCGTTAAAATCCGTCAGGCGCAAGGGCTCGCCATCGGAGGCAATGCTGAAACTGGCGTGAAGCGGCGCCCCCGGGGTTCTCCGGTCCTTACCGGAGGCCCAGATGAGCATGAAAGCACCGGGCCGGAGCGTGGTGTCGGGGAACACCCATCGGAAATAATCACCTTCGCGATCGGTCAAACCGTATCCGGCAAGGCGCACCGGCTCGCTTCCCGTGTTCAGGATCTCGATCCAGTCCTCAAAGTCGCCGTCCTCGTCCGAAATGGTTTCGTTGTTGGACGCCATGAACTCATTGATGACAAGTGCTGACTGCGCTCCGGCGTTGGTTATGCACAAAACGAGCAGAAAAGATGCAAAAATCAGAGGTAATGCAGGATGATTCATAAAGTTGATGCAAAAAACATGGATATACAGCTAAAATACGTGATTTTCAGCTGAAAGACAGGACAAATCAACTGAAAATCGGACAGGGGTTTCCGGCAGGTTTCCCTCCGGCATCCCGACTGACCCTCCTTTTTTGTATATTTGTCCACCTTCTATCCACATTATCATTTGTCGCACTTTTTCCCATAAACCGCCTGTTTTGACACACCCCATACAGAAAGCTCTGAAACAACGCATCCTGGTGATTGACGGTGCCATGGGCACGATGATCCAGAAGCACGCTCTTTCAGAAGAGGATTTCCGCGGAGACCGTTTTGCCGGACACGATCATGATCTCAAGGGCAACAACGATCTGCTCAGTGTCACGCAACCCGAAATCATCCGCTCAATTCACGAGGCCTTTCTGGAGGCAGGGGCCGATATCGTCGAGACCAACACCTTCAGCTCCAATCCGATTTCGCAGTTGGACTATGGGCTGGAAGAGCACGTCTACGAGATGAACCTTGCCTCGGCACGCCTCGCGCGTGAAGCGGCGGACAAATTTACAAAGCAGAATCCGGAAAAGCCCCGTTTTGTGGCCGGCGCCATGGGTCCCACCAACCGCACGCTCTCACTGTCGCCGGATGTGAACGATCCCGGCTACCGTGCCGTGACCTTCGACGAGATGGTGGACTGTTACGCCGCACAGATCCCCGGACTCATGGATGGCGGGGCCGATGTGCTTCTTGTGGAGACGGTTTTCGATACTCTGAACTGTAAAGCAGCTCTTTTTGCCATCCAGAATTACCGCAGGGAGGCCAGGAGCCATGTGCCGGTCATGATTTCCGGGACGATCGTGGACCAGAGCGGCCGCACGCTTTCCGGCCAGACGACGGAGGCCTTCTGGATCTCGATCTCGCACGTTCCGAACCTGCTGAGCGTGGGGTTGAACTGTGCGCTCGGCTCGCAGCAGATGCGCCCATTCATCCGTGAGATTTCACGCATTGCCACAGCTCCGGTGACACTCTATCCCAACGCCGGCCTGCCCAACGAGTTTGGCCAGTACGATGAATCACCGGATTTCATGGCGCAGCAGCTCGAGGCCTACACTTCCGAGGGCTGGCTCAACATGGTGGGCGGTTGCTGCGGCACCACTCCGGAGCACATCGCACAATTTGCGGAGGTAGCGTCCCGGCACCAGCCGCGAACCATCCCCGACAGCGAACCCTGGCTGCGCCTGAGCGGACTCGAACCGCTGGTAGTCCGGCCCGAGACGAATTTTGTCAATGTCGGTGAGCGGACCAACGTCTCCGGTTCCCGCAAATTCGCACGCCTTATCCGCGAGGACAAGTTCGAAGAGGCCTTGTCGGTGGCCCGCGAGCAGATTGAAAACGGCGCCCAGATCATTGATGTGAACATGGATGAAGGGCTGCTCGACTCCGAAAAGGTGATGACGACCTTCCTCAACCTGATCATGGCCGAGCCTGACATTGCGCGGGTGCCGGTGATGGTCGACTCCTCGAAATGGTCGGTGCTGGAAGCGGGACTGAAGTGTCTGCAGGGCAAAGCCGTTGTCAATTCACTGAGCCTCAAGGAGGGCGAGCGTGTTTTTCTGGAGCAGGCCCGGAAAGTGCGCGACTACGGTGCGGCCGTCATAGTGATGGCCTTCGACGAGGAGGGTCAGGCCGACACCTTCGAGCGGCGCATCGCCATCTGCGAACGCGCCTACCGCCTGCTGGTCGACCATATCGGATTCCCGCCGCAGGACATCATTTTCGATCCGAACATCCTCACCGTCGCCACCGGCATCGAGGAGCACAACAACTACGCGGTCGATTTCATCCAGACAACCCGCTGGATCAAGGAAAACCTGCCCATGGCAAAGGTGAGCGGCGGCGTCAGCAACATCTCTTTCTCCTTCCGGGGCAACAACCCGGTCCGCGAGGCCATGCACGCTGCGTTTCTGTATCACTCGATCCGCGCCGGGCTGGATATGGGTATCGTGAACGCCGGCCAGCTCGAGGTCTATGAAGAGATTCCCGGGGACCTGCTGGAGCGGGTCGAAGATGTGCTGTTCAACCGGCGTCCGGATGCCACCGAGCGCCTGGTCGATTTCGCCGAGACCATCCGGCAGAAAGGTGGCAAGGATACGGCCAAAACCGACGAATGGCGCAGCCGTCCAGTCGGAAAACGGCTTGAATACGCGCTTATGAAAGGCATCATCGACCACATCGAAGAGGACACCGAGGAGGCGCGACAGCAGTTCGACCAGGCGCTGGAGGTGATCGAGGGTCCGCTCATGGACGGCATGAACGTGGTCGGCGACCTGTTCGGACAGGGCAAGATGTTCCTCCCTCAGGTTGTAAAAAGCGCCCGGGTGATGAAAAAATCGGTGGCCTGGCTCATCCCGTACATCGAAGAGGAGAAAAAACTGCTCAAGGATGACCGTCCAAAAGGAAAAGTGCTGATGGCGACGGTCAAGGGCGATGTCCACGACATTGGCAAGAACATTGTCGGGGTGGTGCTGGGCTGCAACAACTACGAAGTGATCGACCTGGGCGTGATGGTCCCGGCGCAGAAAATCCTGGATGCGGCCGAAGAGCATAAGGTGGATGTCATCGGGGTGAGCGGACTCATAACTCCTTCGCTGGATGAGATGGTGGATCTGGCGCGCGAAATGGAGGCGCGGGGCATGACGCATCCGCTGCTGATCGGCGGGGCCACCACGTCGCGGGTCCACACCGCCGTGAAGATCGCTCAGGCGTACAGCGGACCGGTGATCCACGTGCTGGATGCCTCTAAAAGCGTGCCCGTGGTCAGCCGGCTGCTTTCCGACACGCAGCGCGAGCCGTTCTTGCAGGAAATCAGGGAGGAGTACACCGACGTCCGCGAGCGCCACGAGCAGCGCACCCATGCCAAAAGCTACATCCCGCTGGAAACGGCCCGGCAGAACCGTACCCCTGTCTCGTGGCGGCCGGATGATATCAGCGCGCCGCACCGGACCGGCCTCATCCAGTCGGGTCAACCCTCGCTGAAAGAGCTTGTATCCTACATCGACTGGACACCCTTCTTCATCACCTGGCAAATGGCCGGCAAATATCCGGCCATCCTTGAGGATGACACGCTCGGCGAGCAGGCCCGCAAGCTGCACCGCGACGCCCTCGGGATGCTGGACCGTATCATCGCCGAAAAATGGCTGGATGTGCGCGTGTGCTGCGGCATCTTCCCGGCCAACAGCACCGGCGATGACATTGAGATCTACGCGGATGATGCGCGCGAAGAGGTGCGCGCCGTACTGCGGATGCTGCGCCAGCAAAGCCGGAAACGCGGGGGACAGCCCAACCGGTGCCTGTCCGACTACATCGCCCCGAAAGAGACGGGTCTGCCGGACCATATCGGCGCGTTTGCCATCACAGCGGGACATGGCATCGACGACCCGCTGGCGCGTTTCGAGGCGGACCATGACGACTATTCGGCCATCATGCTCAAGGCGCTGGCCGACCGGCTGGCGGAGGCGGCGGCCGAGTGGCTGCACAAAAAAGTGCGGCGCGAAATATGGGGGTACGCACCTGACGAGGACCTCGGCAACAATGCGCTGATCCGGGTGGCCTACCGCGGTATCCGTCCCGCCCCCGGCTATCCCGCCAATCCCGACCACACCGAAAAGCCGCTCCTGTTCGATCTGATCGACGCCGTGGAGCGCACCGGTATCACCCTGACTGAAAATTTCGCCATGTCGCCGGCGGCATCGGTCTGCGGGCTATACTTCGCGCATCCCGAGTCGTCGTACTTCTCTGTTGGACGCATCCTGGAGGACCAGGTCGCCGATTATGCGCAACGGAAAGGGATGCCCCTGGAGGATGTGGAAAAGTGGCTCGGACCCAATCTGGCCTACGATCCGGCAAAACGAAGCGCCTCTTCAAGCCGCGCCTGACGGGCCGGACGCCACGTCACGCCGCTCTGCCGATTCGACTCCTGCAAATCCCCGACAGGCCGCTCCCCGTCCAGTCGCAACCTGTTCGAACGCTCAGCCGCCGGCCGTATCCACCCGCTCAGCCGCTCCTCGAAAAAACCTGCCGGCACTTCCGGCGACGCGAGGTAGATCAGATTGCGGTAGGTTTCGAAAAAGAACGGGTCGATTGGCAGCTCCAGCGCTTTTTTCACGAGCTCTGCGGGGATCTGTTTTGCGGCGGGCACCGGATTCCTCCGGAACCACTCGGCAAAAAACACACGGACAATAAAAGGGTCGCCGGATCCGAGTACAAATTCCGGCGGACGCTCCAATGAAAGGCCGGTGCTGTACAGAATGCGGACCATATCCTGCCACTGATCCGGATCCGAACGCCGCTGCCAGGCCTGCTGCGCCTGTTTCTCAGCAAGGCTTAACGGTCCAACCGTGACCGACCGGCTGCCTGTTCCGGCCGATTGCCCCTCTTGCCCGGTGCGCTTTTCGCTTTCCAGCACGCCTGGCGACTTCTTTCGCAGCTCCCATGCCCTTTCCCGCAGCTCCCATGCCCTTTCCCGCCGCCCGGCTGCCATGTACGCATCGGCCAACCGAACGCGCAGTAACGGATGCTCCATCAATCCCGGATGCTCCTCGGTCGCAGCCGTGAATTCCTCTGCTGTTGTCTCCGGATAACCCGCTTCCAGCCGGAGCTGCATCCACTGCATCCATCCGGCTTCCCATCGGGGTTCGGCATCCAGCACATCCTCCAGCAACGCCACGGCACGGACCGAGTCGCCGCGCGCCAGTGCAAGCCGGAAGGCATCGCGCTTTCGTTGCACGGGTGTCCAGGTGCGCGGACAGCGCTCGTCAAACAGCGAAGGTGTAGTGAACAGGGCCTGGGCGAGCACCTCTTCGTCTTCCGTGACGGTCACCCCGGCAACCTTGTGGTGCCAGTCTGTGACCGCATCCCCAAGCCGTTCGCCGTAACCCGAATGCAGCGAAGAGCGGCGATAGGCCTCCTTGAAGTGCTCCACAGGGTATTCCTGCAGCAGCGTGGCGACAAAAGAGCCCGAAACGGCATAGGCGGCTGGACCTGTTTCGCGATAGAAACCCGTGAATGAAAACAGCCGCTCCAGCTCTTCCCGGGAATAGAATGCGTCATTGGATACCACCATCTGGTCAAAAGTGAGCCGGGTGGATGAGGCCGGTGCCAGTGCCACGGCAAGGCCCTCCACCAGTCCTATGCTCCACGAGGCGTTCAGCAGGCGGTTTCCGAACTGGCGTGCGACCACGTGCACCAGTTCGTGCCTCAGCGTCCCGTCCAGGGCCGATTTCCGCATGTGCATCTGGGGATGGCGGTTCCAGACCGGCACGTAGCTGACGCCTTTGGCGCCGGTATACTGCTGCATCTGCCATTCGTCGCCATAGAGATAGCTTCGGATGCGCTCCCCTTCCGGCCACCGGATCCCGAGCGTATCGGTCAGTTCCTGAAAATGAAACTCGTGAAGACGTCCGAGAAAGGCCACCTCATGCAGATGGAAGTCGCTTTTTGAATAGTAAAGATGGAAATGTTCGGTCTGGTGGCTGCCGCCGAGCCCTGCGCGTATACGTGATTCCGGCGAGATGATGCCATGTTGTACGGCAAGCAGGTAGTTGAGGGAAATCGATAGCAGGATCAGGGCGAAAAAGCCCTTCAGGAGCCCGTCGGGGCCGCGAAGATGGGGAATGAGCCAGAAAGCGGCGATCCAGCCGAGGGTGATGAAGCGGTAGAGGATCATCCGGGCGGGAAAAAGCACATTCTGGTCGTAAATAGCTCCCGGCCAGTATCCAAACACATGGTTGAAAAAGAAAAGCTGCGGCAGGAAATACATCGAAAGCAGCACGCCGCCAGCGGCAACTGCAAAGATGAAAACAACCGAGGTGAGCCGTGGCAGGGGGAGGCCGAGATACCGTATTGCCCGTCCGGTCGAAAACCCGAAAAATACGCTGAATAGTGGAATAAAAAGCCAGAATGCCGCACCATCGGTGCTCAGGCAGCCTGTCAGTCCATCCCTTATGATAAGCGGGATGGAGACGGCATAGACGAACCCGGTAAGCAGCAGCACGTCGCGGTCCCGGGCGCCCGGGCGCGCGGCCATCCACGCTCCGGCAAACGCGCCGATCGTCCCGGCAACCAGCGCCGAATCCAGGTGGAACGAACGGACGAGCGGAAACAGCAGCAGGACGCACCCGAGTCCCACCGAACCTGCTAAAAAAAGCAGCCGGTTTCTGCGGATTCCTTGTGTTTTATGTGCGTTTCCTGACATCATCACCTATGGTACCCATTCCGTGTCCGGTTTGTCAAAAAGATTTTGCGATTTGCAATTTTTTACATGGAACTCATTGCTGCTGATCTCCATTATGAGTATTGTAAAATAAACGGAACCCAATGGTTTTACTATGCGCGCCTGCCC
>SKYW01000096.1 GCA_007127695.1 Balneolales bacterium
ATGAAAATATTCCGTAACCATAAATGGTGGTGGGCACTGTTGATGGTCGCCACCCTGGCTGTCTCGGCAGTGACATCGCAGACGGTTACCGCAGTCAACATGCTATATAGTGTAGCGGGACATTTCGCCTTTGCCATCGGCGTTGCCGCCATTCCCTGGATCGTTTACCGCCTGATCGGACGTCCCCTGACCACCGAACAGATGATGGCGACCATCACCGTTGCGTGGCTGATCCTTGCCGTGGCCAATCTGCTGGTGATGCCCTGAAACGGGTATTTTTATTATACCCATTAAGGTATAATTTGTGTGTTTGCTTTAGATATATACCCGATATGGTATAAAATTAAATTACTCCCGTCAGTATACAGGACAGATATACAGAGTAAAAATACAGGAACTAATAAGGTGTACCATGACATCCACCAGCGAAATCATCCGGTTTGTGAAAACACGGCGCGGTCAACTGGGGTCACCTTATTGCTTTTACAAAATAGCCCTGAGTTTCCCTTGACCCGTCAAACCAGATTCGGTCAAGAATTCGCGCAATGATCTGATTTAAATTGAGAAAAGGATAGAGTGCCGCCTGTACCAGTCCCCGCACCAGCACCGGACCCCTTACAAGGCGGATCAATTGATAATTGAGCTTGACGAACCAGGTCGACCAGAAGCCCCCGGTTGCATGAATCTCAATTTTCTGAAAACCCGCCTGAAGAAGCATCCGCTCCAGTCCGTACCGTGTAAAACGAAAATAGTCATGGGGTTCCTCGTGGATATGCCACATGAAAGGGACTTGCAGCAGGAGTGCACCCCCGGGCCTAAGGATCCTGTACGCCTCTCCCAGCATCACCATGGGGGAATAAAGGTGTTCCAGCACCGAAATTGAAATAACCGTATCGGCAACCTGATCGTCAACCGGAATCGGTTGATTCAGATCGGCTATGATATCCGCTTTTGTATCATGCTGCGAAGACGCCCAGTCCACACCCACATATTTGCTGCAATACCGGTGGAAATACGATTCAAACGGCTTTTCCCCACACCCCAAATCGTACAGCACACCGGACAGGTACCCGGCATGTTGCACAATCATCCTGTCAACCTGGTCATACAACAGCCAATTATGCGGCTTCCTGTTGTTGTGTGCTTCGGATGGTTTCATTTATCTGTCAGTCCCGAACAAGTGGGTAGATTTAGGGTTTCTGGGAGCAGTAACTGGCAATCCGCAAGGTGGTGCAAGGATTACCGGGGCTTGTGAAGAAATCAGCGGTATTATTTCAGCTTGTTGGCCATGGTGCCGGGCTGATGGGGCTCGGGTTCTTCTTCTGACCCGGCTGCTCCCTGCGCACCAGAATCCGGGGTGGAACTGCCAGACTCCTCATCCACCACGATAGCCTCAAGATTGGCGATCCGGCGCTCAAGCCGCTCGATCCTGTCCCCATACTTTTTTCTTTCATCTTCACCGGATTCCAGGTTTTTCTGCAATTTGTTTTTCGAACGCGACTGGACAAGTTCCACTGCACCCCAGACAATGACTGCTACGGTTAGAAATATCCATAAATCCATAACGAAAACTCCTTAATTGTGATTTGACCGGCACGTGCAGCCACCGGTCCAATATATGATTATGAGAACTGACAGTAAAAAACCAGTACCGGGTTTTACGGCTGGATCTTCCCGGAGTTTCAATTGGTCAACATCGTGCAAGTATCGGGTGCCGGACCCGGGCTGCAAACCTGTCTTCAACTCACACTTCCAGCAGGATGCTCATGACCTGACGTGAGGCAAGTGTGACGGATATCACGCGGCTGTCTTTTACTTCCAGGTCGCGGACGTGTTTTTCTTCCATGGTGACCTGTGCGGCGCGCCGGACCCGGAACCACAGGGCCACCTCACCCTCTACCGTCTCTTCCGTGGGATTGAAGACTCGCAGCACGTAGCGGTCCCGCGTCCCGGTACGGCCTTGCTCATCCACAAAAGCGCCATCAGCTTTCTTCAGTGCACTGAAAGTGAGTTCGCCCGGACGGATATCCAGGAACGATGTACCGGGTGCGATGTCACCTTCGGTGCGTCCGGACTGGAACAGGCGCACTCCGTAATTGAATCGCATGGCCTGTTCGAAGACACCGCCTTGCTGCCAGTCGCCGGCATGCGGATAAAACGCCAGGCGGAAGGACTGCCGTCCCAGGCACTGGGTGCCCTTCATGTCGGAGTAATCCACTTCGGAGGCCAGCGGAATACGGTATTCGAACGATCGAAACAGGGTGATCGCGAGCGTCTGGACCAGGTTCGGGCTTGCAGACGGTTCCGATTGGCCGGATTCTGCCGACGGATCCCGTTTGCCGGACTGTGCCTGCTGTCCGGCTTCTTCCACAAACAGCACTTCGTACTCCTTGAGCCCGTCCACCAGCACAGCCGCACCTTCCGTGTCGTTGGCCACATCCACAAAATGATGCATGGGATAGTCGTACATCGGCTGCTCGACCCATTCGGCGGTATCATCGCGGCGAATTGAGCGCCTGACCACATCGAACTGACCCTCGCCCCAGGAGTGTTCGGCATCGAGCCCGAGGGGGAACATGATACGCAGGCGGTGGCTTTCCACGCGGTTGTCCATTTCGATGTTGAATTCGGGCCATGGTGCGCCTGCACGCAGTGTTACGCGGATTTCAACAGGCACGTCGACGGTCTCTGTTGATGCGTCGGCATCTGTCGTTTCACCAGTGTCGGCAGCCTCCGTTGCGCCGCCCTGTGATGCCGATCGGGTGGATGCGTCATGAGATGCACCGGTTCCCTCAGCCTTTCGGGCGCTGAGCGTCGGACGCAGCTTTAGTACGTGCCGGATGGCAAGTGTCGCCTGCAGGGGGCCGTTTTCGATGAGTTCGATATCGGGCTTGGCATCTCGGGTATCCACGAAGGGGCCGATGGGCTCGTGGACCCATGCGTGACCGGTCTCACCCTCGTCATAGAGCCAGGCCTGGTTCCGGAATGTGCGTTCGCGCGTTTTGTCGGTGATGTCCAGCGTGCCATTCGCATTGACCGTGACCGCAAGGAGATCGTTCTCCAGCTGCCAGAGACGATCCGTTTTTTCAGCGATGAATAGGGACGTATTTTTCGAATCGCCCGAGCTTGCTGGGTCGCAGGCCGACGATTGCCCCGGATCCGGCGCCGCGGGGATATTGGATTCCGAAAGTTCCGCAAACAGTTCGGATTGTCTGGATCGGGACGCATCCGAAGAGGCCGAAGGTTCGTTAGCTGACGGTGCATCCGACGAAGCCGAAGGTCCCTGATTATCAGTTCCGTCAGGAACCGGTGTAATTAGCACGGTATCGAAGCCCATCGCGGGGATGTCAGGGGTCTGCATGTAGACATGATAACGCACCATGTCAAAATATTTTGGCCGGTTGATCGGCTGCTCCAGGACCGGCTGCACTTCCTCCCGGCGGATCAGCTGGAAGGGGAGCGGCGTCCCATCGGGACCTTCAAGACGGATCCCGCCCTTGTCCCGGCCGCGGGGCACATCCACAAAGGCCTCTACCACCTCCCGGCGCCGGTACTGCGTGGTGTTGACGGCCACCAGGTGGATGCTGTCCGGCTCGTGCTTGCCAAGGTCGATTCTGCCGACCAGATGACGCGCGGCGCGGTCGAACAGGCCGCGGGAGATCTCCCCGGACTGCTTGAACCGGTTCATCATGTCCTCGTGGATGGGATCCAGACTGCATCCGCCGATGGAGTCGTGCGCGGAATTGAGGATGAGCTGCTCCCAGGCCAGCTCGGGCAGGCGGTCGCTGATATCAAGTCCGGCCATGCCCATCAGCGTGTTGAGCGGCTCGGCGTAATGCTGGAGCCAGCGTTCGGCGTTGAAGTTGGCCTGCTTCAAATACATACGTGCGGAGAGGGCATACCCGTACAGATTGGCACTGCGGTTATCATATTGCGCGCTGCGACGCTCACCGGTGACGACCGGAAGCTGTTCGTGGTCCACCTCCCCGGCCAGCAGCCGGGCGTACTCTTCAAGCGTGCTGTGGCGGACGTCCAGCTCCGGGAATTCCCTGCGGATATCGCGCAGCAGCTGCACGGTTTTGGCGTTCGGACCGCTGGAGTCGTGCCCTTCCATCCAGATAACATGCCGCGTGGTGAAGTCATCGGCCTGATCGCGGATGATCTTCTCCACCGACGCACGCACATTTTCCAGCGTGTAACCATCCCTGGAGCGCGTCATGAAATAGTCTTCGCCGGACTGCTCCCGGTCGGCGAAATGGAAGGGAGCACCATCCCCCCATTTGTGCTCAATGTCGGCCGGCTGCTCGCCGTGGACGACCGGACGGTAAATGTAGAAATAGAAATTGTAACGCGGCCAGGTGGAGAAGCGCGATGACAGCGCCCGGGTACCATCCGCCCCTTCCCAGATGAATTCGGCCTTGGGACTGTCCAGCGAGTTGATGCCGCGGTAGAACATGATCAGGTCGATCCCGAACTCGCGGTAAAGCTGCGGAAGCTGCGAAATCTGTCCCCACGAGAAGGGCGAGTAGCCGATTTTGGACACGCCTCCGTACTCACGGCACACCTCGTGTCCGCGCAGCAGGTTGCGGACCAGGTTCTCCCCGCCCACCATGTACTCATCCGGTAGCGTATACCACGGCCCGATCAGCAGCCGGTTTTCAAGCACCATACGCACCAGCAGTTCCTTTTTGTGCGGCCTCGCCTCCAGGTAATCGCGGGCCATCACAGACTGGCTGTCCAGGTGATAGGCGCGGTAGTCGGGCTCGGTCTCGAGGATGTGCAGCACTTCGTCGAGCATCTCGACCAGCATCTGGCGGTTGCGCTGGAACGGGAACCGCCACTCGCGGTCCCAGTGCGTATTGGATATGACGTGAAAAACGCGGTCTGACATGAAGTGATCAGGGTTTTAATGTTTCAGAAAATTTCTGGTGGATGCGGCCTGTGCCGGAACGTGCGGGTTATCAGGTAATTTCGGTTTGGCGGACAAGGCCTGCCGGTTTCAAGCGTCCTCCAGCAGCTTTTCCATGAAAAACCGGTGCTGTATGATCACTTCTGGCAGGCCGCCATGGGCGACTACGGAAGCCGCGTCAAAATCGTGTCCGCCGGTCTCGTGAAACGGTACGGCAACGCACCGGCCGATGCCGGCGGCACGGATGGCCACAGTGCCGCTCTGGCTGTCTTCAAAGCCGATGACCGCGTCAAAATCCTCCGTACCCACGCCTGCCTGCTGCAGCGCTATCGAGTAGAGGTCGCGGAACGGTTTGAGCCGGATCTCGCTGGAGTCGCTGGCCGTCACGAACGCATCGTAACAGGCTTCCGGACTTGAAAATCGCCGGTCGATCCGCTCATGGACTGACTGGCTGACCGGCCAGGAGGCCGCTTCATGACGCAGTACGTGAAACAATTCGCTCATCACAACCTCGGCTTCATAACGGATGGAGGAGGTGACCAGTGCCAACCGGACGGGGTGCTTCCGGAAAAAACGTCCGAGCCGGGCGAGTGTGTTTTCGGCATCGGGGATGGGCTGCGTCAGTGTCGCATTCCCGGAGGCCGGGTCACCGATTGCAGGCTGCGTACCGGCGGTATCACCGGTAACGGACCCGTCGCGACCTGCTGTCTTCGTTGCATCCGGCATCGGCAGCAGGCCGGCAAGTTTGCCGGCTTCCTCACCGAGATCACCCGAAAGCAGGGCCAGCGTCACCCCCACGCCGGGCATGGGTTCGATGAGGGGACGGTCCGCATCCACCCCGGGTATCTGCTTCAGGAAATCACGGTTGCCGGCTTCGATGGCTGCCAGGATCTCGTGATAGCGCTGGTAGTAGATATCGATACAGGCCTGGATCTGCAGGTCGGGGCGGGTGATGGATTTCTCATCCGGTCCGGCCTGTTTCAGGTTGATACGTACCTGCTGTTTGCGCTGCTCGTCGCGGCTGTGCCGCAGGGTCCAGTCTGCCGCGACAAGGAAGGCCTCGCCAAGTGCGAGCGCGTCGAAACGGTCGCCGTACGCATCCACCAGATACTCGACGTGTTTTGTGGTGCTGTTGCCGATGACGTTGGGATAGTCGCGCTGCGGATCGAGTCCGTTCCAATTTGTGCCGTCCGCACCCATCGCCTTGCGCACGGCAAATTCAAGCGAGTGGAGACAGAGGGTTTCGGTCGTGGTAGTGGTGCCATCCATATCCATCACGGCCGCCACCGGCGGTTTGTCGAAAGCGGTCAGCGGTGCGGCGATCGGGCACACCTCGTAGGGGGGGTAGACGTAGGACGGATTGGGGATGCGCACGAATAGGTCCGAGACCCCGCTTGCGAGTCCGGCCGCCTCTTTTTTGTCAATGATTTTCAGGGCCATTCGTGGGATACGATCTGAGGTGGATGGAACGTGGCCAAAGTTACGAAAAAACGACCTTGCAGTCATCCGGCATCATGGCAGTTCCTTTTTGCGTTTGAGTTTTGAAGAGGTAAATTTACGCACGATGAAGTTGGCCGGCCTGGAATGGCGGCACGTTGCAACCAAAAAGGTGATCAGTTGCTTCGGGCATGAGCAATTCGCTGTTGTTCGAAGGGCACAACCTTGTAAAAAATTACCGGAGCGTCACAAAAAATGGATACGCAGCAAAACAAGCCGGAACAGCAAAACAAACCGGAACAGCCGGAATCACCGGACCCGCCGGGATCGCAAACGGCTGGCGCAGAAGCGAAACATCCGACATCCACGGTCAGCGCAACAGGCGGACGTGCGCTCGGATTGGACGCGTTGCGCGGATTTGCGATCCTGACCATGGTGCTTTCGGGGATCATCCCTTTCGGGGAGCTGCCGGAGTGGATGTATCACGCACAGGTGCCGCCGCCCGACCATGTTTTCGATCCGGAAGTGCGGGGAATCACATGGGTGGATCTGGTTTTCCCCTTTTTTCTGTTCAGTATGGGCGTGGCGATACCGCTGGCATTTACGCGCCGGATGGATGAGGGTGCGCGTCGCAGGGATCTGCTGGTGAAAGTGGCCGAGCGGGGCTTTTTGCTGGCCTTTTTTGCCATCTATCTGCACCATATCCGTCCCTTTGTGCTGCAGCCCTCGGATCAGGATCCATGGGTCTGGTGGACTGCCATCGCGGGCGCGCTGATCCTGTTTCCGATCTATACGCGCCTTCCGGACACATTGCCGCGGTCCGTCCGGTGGAGCATCCGCGGGGCGGGTTTTGCCGGTGCCATCGTGCTGCTCTCGCAGCTCACGTATCCAGACGGCAGCGGGTTTTCACTGTATCGCAGCGATATCATCCTGATCGTGCTGACCAACATGGCCGTATTCAGTTCACTCATCTGGATGGTTACCCGGGATCGCACGAATCTGCGGCTGGGTGTGCTGGTATTCCTGGCCGCATGCATCCTGGCCGCGAGGGAGCCGGGCTGGGTCGCCGCTTTCTGGAACGAGTCGCCGCTGCCATGGCTGTTCCGTTTCGACTATCTCAAATACCTGTTCATCCTGGTTCCTGCCACCATGATTGGCGATCGGCTGGCGGCCGCCATGAAGCAGGGGCTTCCTTCGGTGCTGCCCGACCGCACCTTGCGCGGCGCATTCCGCTATCACGTCACCGCCGTTGCCGGAGTGGCGATCATGATCATCCTGCTCGCGGGACTCCTGAGCCGTCAGGTACTCCTGACCACGGCGGCTGTGGCCGTGCTGATGTCCGTCACGCTCTGGTTCTTCCGCGCTGCGCAATCCGGCAACGACCGGCTCTTCCGCGATATGCTTCTGTGGGGCGCATTCTGGCTGATGCTCGGGCTGGTACTGGAACCATTTGAAGGAGGGATACGAAAAGACCACGCCACATTCAGTTACTACTTCGTGACAACGGGTACGGCCATCTGGTTCCTGGTAACGCTGATGATATGGATCGATCTGTTCCGGGGTACACGCGTGTTCTCATTGCTGGTGCGCAACGGCCGGAACCCGATGATCGCCTATGCCGGCATGCAGAACTTCGTGCTTCCTGTCCTGACGCTGACCGGCATCCACGGGTATCTGCTCTCGGCAACCGGTGACCCGTGGATTGGTGTGCTGCGCGCGATTGGCTACGCCGTCATCCTGGCCCTGCTGGTGAGCTGGCTGACACGGCGTAAGATCTTCTGGCGCTCATGATCGCCCTGAGGCCGCCGGTATCATCCAAACAGAATCCACAATTACAGGGGACCAGGTGTTGTGACGCTTTGAATTTGCTATCGATCCGCTGCAAACCTGAAACCTGAAATTTTCGAACCTGCAAACCGGCAAGTCCGGAGCCCGAAACCTGCAACATTCTGGCATGCAATACTTCCCCATAAAAAATTGAAAACGATGACGTATTACACTATTTTTTCCTACCAACCGGACCACAGGGACTTACTCACATTACCATGCATCCATTGATCCTGAAATCACTATGCGCTGCCGTGCTCATCGGCCTGCTCGTCTCCTGCGCTGAAATGAGAACCCCGCCCGACCGTCAGGAACTCCGCGGCGTATGGATCACGAATATCGATTCCGATGTGATGTTCGACAGGGCCAAGACGGCCGAAGCCATGCAGTTTTTGTCCGACCGTGGATTTAATATCGTTTTTCCGGTGGTCTGGAACGGCGGTTACACCCTGTACCCCAGCGAGGTCATGGTCCGGTATTTCGGTGAGGAATACCGCGTCGACCCGCGTTTCGGTGGACGCGACCCGCTGCGCGATATCATCTTTGAAGCGCGCAGGCACGGCATGGAGGTCATGCCCTGGTTTGAATACGGTTTTGCCAGCTCGCACGACAAGGGCGGAGGGCACATCCTGGAAGCCTATCCCCACTGGGCGGCAAAAGACAGTCTGGGCCGGCTTCTCACCAAAAACAAATTTGAGTGGATGAACGCGTTCCATCACGAAGTGCAGGAATTCATCCTGGAACTGATTACCGAGGTCATCGAAAACTACGACATTGACGGCATCCAGGGTGACGACCGCCTGCCCGCATTGCCGGCCGAAGGGGGCTACTCGGAGTATACCCGCAACCTCTATCGGCTCGAATTCGGGGAAAACCCGCCTCTCGATCCCCGTGAAGAACCCTTTCTACAGTGGAAGGCAGACCGCCTGAGCGATTTTGGCGAGCAACTGTACGAATTGGTGAAGTATTACGATCCGGAGCTCATGGTCTCCCTTTCGCCGAGTATCTACGACTGGTCTAAAAACGAGTATCTGCAGGACTGGACCGAGTGGGTCCGGCGCGGTATGGTCGACCTGCTGCATCCACAGGTGTACCGGTACGATATCGACGCCTATCTTGCGGAACTGGAGCGTCAGCACGACTATTTCCAGGAAGCCGATGCCAGCCGTCATCCCGATACGGGCCGCGACCATCCGATCTATAACGCCCCGGGCGTACTGATCAAAGTGGGACAGAACTACAACGGTCCCGAATATGTGCGCAGGGCCCTGGAACGCCATCACGAACTGGAACTCGACGGCGAGGTCTACTTCTTCTACGAGGGACTTCACGAAGAAAACGAGCACCTCGGCGACAGTATTTACGCTTTCCACTACCATAAGCCGGCATTTCTTCCGCACCGTGCTTATCATCGCCGCAAGCCGGGCTACCTGCTGGCACACAGCTATGCCGACACCACGTCTCACGGCGAATGGCGTGAGAAGGCCCATCCGGGAGCACTGCACGACCAGCTTCTCATTTCTGATGACGCGGATGCCATCAACCGACTGCGCCTTTTTGTCTCCGACGGCGGACATTACGACATCCTTGTCCACATACCTCATGCTGAATTTCCGGCGGGAACCGTTACCTACACTCTGGAGCTCGACGATAGCAGTCATGATTTTCTGGTGGATACGGCAACAGTCCGTGAAGGCGGCTGGTATCTGCTGGACACGGTTTCCTTCCGTCACGGCGAGCGTTTCCATGTGACCATTTCCGGATCCGGCGAAACAGAGGATCCGGTATGGTTCGACGCACTCATGCTGCAGCGGAATCACCACTGGTCGCTGAAATGACAATCACGTAAAACAGGATGATCCGGTGACCCGAGATGATCTGTGGTAATCCGAGGTGATCCAGGGTTATCCGGGCTCAAAACCGCCTCCAAAAGTTTTCATGAATAAACTCAATACCATGCAATTACCAGGTTTAAAATCACAGAGCAGCAGCAATCACTTCGTAAATGCTGGACAGCATGCGGCAGTTTTACTTGTTTTCTGCATCATGCTCCTATCAGGTGCGGCAAAGGCCGAGAAGAGTTCTGGAACCGGTATCGTCGCCAGTTTGGCCACCAGTACCGAAGCCGGCACCGAAACCGGCGGCCCCGGCAATTTGATCGCCGGCAATCAGGTCGCCGGAACATATGCCGAAGAGGTGCGCGGTGTGTGGATCACCAACGTTGACTCCGACGTAATGTTCGACCGCCGGAAGCTGGAACAGGCGATGGACTACCTGGCCTCCCAGGGGATCAACGTGGTCTTCCCGGTGGTCTGGAACCGGGGATTCACGCTGCACCCCAGTGCCGTTATGGACAGTATCTTCGGTTTTCCACAAGCTTCGTTCTTCCGGAACCAGGAACGCGATCCGTTGCGGGAAGTGATCACGGAAGGGCACCGGGCCGGCATGGAGGTCATTCCCTGGTTTGAGTACGGTTTTGCCGGGGCTTTTGGCGGAACCAACTTCATCTTTCAGAGAAAGCCGGAATGGGCGGCACGCAACTCGGAGGGCCGAATCGCATCCCGGAACGGTTTCCTCTGGCTGAACGGGTTCGATCCGGAGGTGCAGGAGTTCATGCTTTCGCTTATCCGGGAGGTGATGGAAAATTACGATGTGGACGGTGTCCAGGGCGATGACCGGCTGCCGGCCCTGCCAAATAATGCCGGATATGATGACTACACCGTGCAACGCTACAAAGATGAACACGACGGCGACGAACCGCCCCATGAAGACAATGCCGCGTTCATCCAGTGGCGGTCGGATATCCTTACGGAATTTGGCGGCGACCTGTTCGATATGGTGAAGGCGTACGACGACAATCTGATCGTATCGCTGTCGCCGAGCATCTGGCCCTGGTCGCGCGACAACTACCTGCAGGACTGGCCGGCCTGGCTGGAGGCAGGACAGGTGGATATCATCCATCCCCAGGCGTACCGGTATAATCTGAGCGGATATCAACAAATTATCCGTAGTATGCTGGGTTCCACGCCCGGTTCCACCGGCGGTTTTTTCCCGCAGGAGCACAGGCACCGACTTTCCACCGGGGTACTGTCCGGGGTCGGCGGCAATCTGAATCCGCCTTCCATGCTGATCGACAAAGTGGCCTACAACCGGGAATTCGGAATCAATGGCGAGGTCTATTTCTTCTATGAAACCCTTCGGGAGCGCAATGACCACGCGCTTGACAGCATCGCCGCAATTTTTTACCAGGAGCCGGCCACCATGCCGGGGCGCAACGGCATGTTTCGTCGTATTCCCGGGATCGTATCCCATAATGATAACCCGATGCATCAGTTCGGCGGGGATTGGAGCTATGACGAACAGTCCGAGGGCTCAAAGATGGGGTCGCATTATGCCGCTGCCGGATCGGATGCGTCGGTCAGCTACCGTTTCGAGGTGCCGGCGGATGCCCACTACCGGGTCTACTCCTACATCCCGTATGAGATCGACGGCAACCCGGAAGTGAACATGACGGTCCATGGCAGCAACGGAGATCCGCAGGCAGCCACGCTGGACCAGAGCGCGGACAACCTGCACAAACGCGGCTGGACTCCCATCGGGCAGGTCTACCTGGAGCAGGGAGTGCAGACCGTTGTGCAGCTGGATGCCGCGCGATCCGATGGGGAGCAACCGGTTTACGCCGACGCGGTGATGCTCATCCTGAACCGCAAACTGTCGCAGGATGTCGTGCTTGCCCGCGACGTCAGCGCCGGTGACGAAACCGCATCCACCCAGTTGCCTTCACGGGTCCGGCTGCAACAAAATTATCCAAACCCCTTCAATCCGTCCACCACCATCCGTTTTGAACTTCCGGAAAGCGATGTGGTGACGCTGGAGGTCTTCGATCTGCTGGGAAGGAATGTTGCGACACTGATCGACTCCGGGCAATTTTCCGCAGGAAGTCATTCGGTAGTGTTTGACGGAGCCCGTGCTGCATCCGGAGTCTATATTTACCGGCTCCACACCAGTGCCGGAGTACTGAGCAAAACCATGTCGCTGGTCAAATAAGGAAATATTTCCTGATAGCAAATAAGGGAACACGTTTTCAGATTTTACTTAAAATGATTACTTAGCTGTCCTGTGTCCGGGTGGCATAAAGTCAGGCCGGATCCATCTCAAATCCTTACGGAGGTCCTGTGCACACCATTGATTTCATCGTCATCGCTCTGTACATGCTGGTGCTGGTCGTCATCGGCCTGATTGCCAAGAACAAGGCCGGAGCCAGTGCCAACAGCTATTTCCTCGGTAACCGGAAAATGTCATGGTGGATGCTGGGGTCCTCCGGCATGGCCTCGAATCTGGACGTATCGGGCACGCTGATCATCGTGGCGTTCATCTATGCCATCGGGATCCAGGGCCTGTTCATCGAGATCCGGGGCGGGGTGGTGCTGATCATGGCCTTCCTCATGGTTTTCATGGGCAAGTGGAACCGGCGTGCACAGGTGATGACCGTGGCCGAATGGATGAAGCTGCGGTTCGGCACCGGTCCGCAAGGCAACATGGCCCGCTTGCTGAGCGCCATTGCCAACATAGCTTTTGCCGTGGCCACTATCACCTATTTTGCGCAGGGCGCCGGCATTTTCCTCGGCAGTATCCTGGATATCGATCCCCGCCTTGCTTCGGTGATGATGATTTTCGTCGCATCCATTTACACGGTTGCCAGCGGGCTGTACGGGGTTATCTATACCGACGTCTTCCAGGGGTTCCTGATCTTCTTTGCCATTATCTACGTCTGCATCCTGGCGTTTGTGCAGTTCGATCTGCCGGAAGAGTTCCTGGTGTCGGTGCCGTTGCTGGACGGGACTTTCCAGTCGCTGAGTGTCAGCCGCGACAGCTGGTCGCAGGTGATGCCAAGCTGGAACATGGACCTGCCGGGTGAATATTCGCGATACAACCTGTTCGGCATCGCGGTGCTGTTCTATCTGTTCAAGAGTACGATCGAGGGCAGCGGCGGGACCGGCGGATACCAGATCCAGCGCTATTTTGCGGCTAAAAGCGACCGGGAGGCCGGTCTGCTCAGTCTTTTCTGGATCGGCCTCATGGCGTTCCGCTGGCCGTTCGTGGTGGCCATCGCCATCCTGGGCATTAATATTGGTCTGGGTGGAAGCGTTATTGCCAATCCCGAAGAAGTGCTGCCCATCGTGATCATGAACGAGCTGCCGGTTTTTATTACGGGACTTCTTGTGGCCGGACTCATAGCCGCGGCCATGTCCACCTTCGACTCGGTGGTGAATGCCGGGGCCGCCTACTGGGTCAAGGACATCTACCACCGGTTCCTGAACCGGCGGGCGACCGAAAAACAGCTGGTCCTTCAGAGCCGGCTCTCCTCAGCGCTGCTGATCGTGGTCGGCTTGCTGCTGACGTTCGCCTTCCGCAACCTCAACGATATCTGGGCATGGATTACCATGGGACTCGGGGCCGGACTGATTATCCCGCAGATAATCCGCTGGTACTGGTGGCGGTTCAATGGTTACGGCTTTGCCTTCGGAACACTGGCAGGGATGGTGCTGGCGATCGGGCAGCGGCTCATTGCCCCGGAGATACCGGAATACATGTCGTTCATCTTCATCGCCGGCGGTACGTTCATCATGTGTATCACCGTGACCCTGCTGACCAGCCCGACAGAAAGCAAGGTCCTGGTCAAATTCTACAAGACCACCCGTCCGTTCGGATTCTGGGCCCCGGTCCGGTCACTGTTCCGTCGTGACGACATTGACCGGATCAATTCGGAGAACCGCCGCGACATCCTGGCTGTCTGCATTGCTGTGCCGTGGCAGATTATCCTGTTCCTTACACCAATGTCGTTCATGACCAAGCAGTGGGACAACTTCTTTATTCTTGCCGGCGTGCTCATCGTGTTGTCTGTGGCCCTCTATTACACCTGGTTCCGACATCTGTCGGCTATCGACCGGAGGAAGC
>SKYW01000035.1 GCA_007127695.1 Balneolales bacterium
ACCGTTCCGGACAGGGTGGATGCGGACGCAGCCGGGATGACGGGAAAAAGATATGCCAAAGCAATCAGCAGGACAGGGAGCGGCGACAGGCGGGCTGTACGGGGGAAAGCGGCTTTGGACAGGGTGGTTCGGGTGCTTCGGGACAACAAATGATACATCTGTTTTTATACTTTGGTGCGCTGTGATTCGGTGGGCTGTGGTTCTTTCTGCCTGGGTCAGGAGCTTACTTCGACAATGGACTCTTCCTGTATTTTGACGGTCCGATAGGGATAGCGTTTGACCATATCGTAATTGTGAGTGACCATAAGTACGGCCATCCCGCGGTTGTTGATCTGACGGAAGATATCCATGATGGCGTGTGCCGCTTCGGGATCAAGGTTTCCGGTAGGTTCATCGGCCAGCATGAGCCGGGGCTCGTTGGCCAACGCCCGGGCAATGACCACCCGCTGCTGTTCACCGCCGGATAGATCAGTGGGCATGTCGAAACGTCTGTGGCTCAGGCCGACCATGGAGAGCACTTCCAGTACCCGCTGCTTTATAAAACTCCTGTTTTTGCCGGTGACCTCAAGCGCAAATGCTACGTTGTCGTAGACACTTCTGTCCGGCAGCATTTGAAAATCCTGGAAAACGATGCCCAGACTGCGTCTCAGCTCCGGCACTTTACGTTCCTTCAGCTGGGTGACATCCATCCCGGCAACGTGTACGGAACCCTCAATGGGTAGCAGGTCACGGTAGATCAGCTTGAGAAACGAACTTTTACCGGATCCGGTGGCCCCTATAAGGTAGACAAATTCGCCGCTGTCGAGTGTAAAGTTCAGGTTCCGGAAAATGATGCGCTCGTCGAACCGGACGGTAATATTTTCAAAGGAGATGACGGGTTGCTCAGCCATGTCGCAGCACCATGGTTATTCGGTCACTGTTGTCGGTTGCTTCACTGAAATCAAAATCTTCATAGGTCGCCAACATACGCAATTTGGAGCGTATAATCATGGATTTTATTTCTGCCAGGCTCCAAATCCGCTGTTCATGCACCTCCTCGAAACGGTCAGTGGTCCGACCCGTTTTCGGGTCCCGTTTTTCCACGAAAAAATGGTTGATGTGAATCCCTTTTTCCTTGTCGTAACGGCTGTTTCTCCGATAACGGTAATTGCGCAGTTTGCTGTGCTCCCCGTCCAGCAGCGGCGCTATCTTCGGGGAAAAATTCGGGGTAGTGAAGTCAAAAACGAAGATACCGTCATCATCAAGGTGAGAAGCGACCGAGTCAAACAGAGAGAGGACCTCATCCTCCCGCTGCAGATAGTTCAGGCTGTCGAAAACCATGAATATGATGTCGAACCTGCTGCCGATATCCAGCCGGCACATATCCTGCACAAGCCATGTGATGCTGCTTTTGTGGCGCCTTCCTTTTTCAGAAGCGATGCGTATCATCTCGGCCGATACATCCGTAGCGGTGATATCGTAATCGTCGCGCTGTTCCATGGCCAGCGCCATGGTGCCCGTCCCGCAGGCCAGCTCCAGCATGCGATCGCCGTATGGATGATGGTAGCGGATCACAGCATCGATATAGTCTGTCCAGTCCTCATAATCCACATCTTTCATGATGTGATCGTACACCGGCGCAAGTTTTTTGTAAATGGTGGATGTGTTCCGGTCACCATGATCTCGCTGGTCTTCCTTGTAACGTTTGCGATCTTTCATCTCAGGCCTCAGCTGGTGGAGGATCGGCGTTTGATCATGTCAAGGGCCAGCATGGCTGCTGAAAGCATGGATCCGGCGTCAGCTCTGTTTTTACCGGCCAGCGGAAATGCCGTTCCGTGGTCCGGGGAGGTCCTGATGATCGGAAGTCCGGCAGTGACATTCACCCCGCCTCCAAAACCGGCCAGCTTCAGCGGAATCAGGCCCTGATCGTGATACATGGCAAGAACCATATCCACCTCTTTATATCCGCCGGTGCCAAAAAAACCGTCCGCGGGCCATGGACCGGTAACATCAATTCCCTCTTCCCGGGCCATATCCAGCGCCGGCTCGATAACGTCCTGCTCTTCCGTGCCCAGGACGCCGCCGTCTCCCGCATGGGGATTGAGTCCCAAAACCGCAATTCGCGGACTGGAAATGCCGAAGTCGTTCTTGAGTGCCTGGTTGTAAAGATGCAACCGGTCTGCGATCAGCCCGATACTGATAGTCCCGGAGACATCACGCAGTGGTACGTGGATGGTTGCGAGGCCTACGCGCATTGCCTTATTGACCAGCATCATGCCGACCTTTTTTACACCTGTGCACTCGGCCAGATATTCCGTGTGGCCGGGAACACGAAATCCACCCAGGTGAATGGCTTCTTTTGATATGGGTGCCGTCACAAGTGCGTCAGCTTCTCCCGAAAGACATGCCTCGATCCCGGCAGAGACGGCGCCCATCGACAGCTTGCCGGAATATGCGGTGATGGTACCCGGAGAAACGCGCTCCGTGCCCTCCCTGGCGGGGACCAGCACGATCTCGCCCGGACCGGGGATCAATTGCTTTTCATCGGATACGGGAAAGGCGAACGGACCCTCATATCGCCACTGCGCGGGTGACGGACCGGAAAGCCAGGATGGTGGAGGGGAGCCCGGATTGGCAAGCTGATAGTAGTGGAGCATGGCGTCACGGGATGCAAAAAGAAGGATGCCGGCACGGCGTTCTGAGCTGCCACCCGTCAACTCGGGAAGCATTTTCAGGATAACCTCCGGACCGATGCCGTTCATGTCGCCCATGGAAACGGCCAGCACCGGATGGGAGCGTTTTTTGTAATGCGAACCCTTGCCGGAAGTATTTTTCATCTTTGGTCAATTAGCCTGTAATCACCAAAACCCGTGGTTGCTTCAAAAACAAACCTCCTGTCGCCATAGTGCCAGATTTCCCGGGCGGGCTGGTTGGGTGGAAATGTCCGTTCCCGGCGGTCTGGCTCTCCATGCCGGATATAGACCTTGCCCTGATCGGATTCGTATCCGGGATTCTGCGGAGTGGTGAAATTATCAAAGGCGTGGTCAATGCGGCTGAAGTATTCCACCATCAGTTCGTTGTATTCTCTGTCCGGAGTCGGATCCCTTTCAGCCCAGAATTCCCTGAAACGTCTTTCCCGCTGCTCCCGGCTGCCGCGTCGCATCGCCCTGTGCTGTTCCTCATCCATGACAAAACGCATCATGTTTATTGCCACATCCAGATTCAGCAAGCTGACCGGCATATCCAGCCAAAAACTCTGATAAGTACGCCGGGCAATCACTTTCGGCTCCTCACCGGAGACCGCTTTGAGAACGCGAACACGGTAGTGCGCATTCTCGAACGTACTGTTCGGGACCGGCAGCAGGTAAAACGCACCCGTGTCCCCCGGATTATCAACGGATTGAAGACGCAGGTTCGGCTGATCCTCCGACATGAAGATATCCTGAACATATCCTGTCAGCAGTTGCTCCGGGTCAAGGGAATGCTCCAGCATCTGTTCCTGTACGGTGGTATCCTGTCTGGAAATCCGTACTCTGTGGATCTCCAGGGAGTAGGCGGCCTCATCATGAAGTGATGGGAACCAGATCAGCAGCTGATGGTCACGGCCAAAAGAGACATTGTTGCCCATATTCATCAGTGGCGCGGTAAATGGGGGCTCCGGACGGGACTGCTGATCGATGAAATAGAAAAATGCCGTTTCGGTGTCGGTGGTATCGGGTATACGGAATCCACGCACCAGAGCGCGGCGTGTGCGACTGTCCGTCCTGGCTGTGCTTTCAATGCGATAGGTGCCCGGCTCAAGATGCGTTACCAGTATATTCTGAAGTAACGAGGTGCCGGACTGCGTTTGCTAATATGTTTCAGCATAGACGGTTCCTCTCCAGGTTCGGGTGATCGGGGCAGGTGGCTGCTCATCCGTTGCAGCTCCTGATGGACGTTTACGGATGTTTACCTGCACCGCGGGTTCGGCAAAAAAACGCCGG
>SKYW01000089.1 GCA_007127695.1 Balneolales bacterium
TACCACCGAACCTTTGGCGGCGGCATTGCCATGGCGCTGTTTTCGCCCGATTTGATCCTTCGCTTCGATGCCGGTTTTTCGGACGAAATGATACGTTTCTACATGAACTTCGGGTACATGTTTTAGGGGTGGATATTGACCCCGCGCGAATACTGACCCCGGGACCCGCCCCGGGGCAATCACAGATAGACGTACGTGCACCCGTCCCCGCCCTCCTGGACCGGCGCTGTTTCAAAATGATTTACATCGCCGCGGGAAGCCAGGTGTTCGTGCACCAGCTTGCGCAGGATCCCGTCGCCCTTGCCATGCACGATGGTCAGCTGCCGGATACCCCGTGCAAGACCCTCGTCCACGAAATGCATTACCTCCTGCACCGCATCGGGCCCGCGTTTGCCCCTGACATCCAGCGATCCGCGGAAGGGTTTCGCCGTACTCCGGTCCCGGTCGGATGTCGTGATCCGGAAGCCCGGTGCCGGACGTGTTTCCGGTTTTCGGTCGGAGCGGACCAGGTTGTCGTATCCGGTTTTGATACGCAGGCCATTCACTTCCACGGTGGCCTGTTTACCGCTGATTTCCACCAGCTCCCCCGTCATGTTGCTGTCGATCAGCCGCACGGCATCGCCGGTTTCCGGAGGTTGATCCGCATCCGCATCCGCTGTCGCCTTTCGCTTCCGCTTCTTCTTTCGCTGCTGTTTCTGCCGCACCTGCCGGTCCAGCTGCTCCACCTCTTGACGCTTCTCCCTGAGTTTCTCCTTGTCACGCTCGGATGCCGCCCGGATGGCCTCCTCGATTTTCCGGTTGGCGTCACTAAGCAGCCCGGCCGCCTCCTCCGTGGCCTTGCTCCGGATGCTGTCACGCTCTTCGCGGATGCGCGACAGGCGATTGTCAAGCTCTTCCTTTGAAACCTGCCAGTCGCGCTGCTGGCGACGGATCTCACTTTTCTCGCGCTGAAGGCGCTGCGATTCCTGCTCAAGGCTGATGATCAGTGACTCCATTCTGTTCTTGCTGGATCCGACCCATATACGGGCGCGGCGCGTCAGCTCGGACGGCAGATCCAGGCGGTCCGCTATCTCGAAAGCGTAACTGCTGCCTGGGATCCCTTTCTGGAACCGGTATGTCGGGGAGAGCGACTGCTGGTCAAACTCCATGGAGGCGTTGGACCAGCCAGGGGTTTCGTGAGCGAAAACCTTAAGTGCGCCATGGTGCGTGGTGATAATGCTGCGCACCCCTTTTTCCGACAGGATTTCCAGGAGTGACTGCACCAGGGCCGTTCCCTCATCCGGATCCGTGCCGCTGCCGGCTTCATCCATAAGGATCCAGCTTCCGGATACGGCGGAATGCAGCACCTGCTTCATCCACGTAAGTCTGGAAGAAAACGTGCTAAGGTCCTGGTCTATCGATTGCTCGTCGCCCATATCCACATAGAGTCCGCGGAGCACCGGAAGCCGCGCGCCCTCCTGTGCGGGGAGCGGGATACCGCACTGGGCCAGTATCACCGCAAGGCCGAACGTCTTCAGGGTGACCGATTTGCCGCCTGCGTTCGGACCCGTGATGATGATGCCCTGCTCTTCAGGGGCCATGTCGAGGTCCAGCGGAACCACGAGGCGTTTCCCATCCGCCAGTTTTGAATGTTTGAGGAGCAGCAGTGGATTGCGGCACTCTTTCAGCACAAGAGATCCGTCCCCGCTGATTTCCGGGATGGTGCCTTCCCAGCGCATCCCAAGCCGGGCGCAGGCGTGGATAAGATCCAATTGGCCTATACGCAAAGCATTCTGGGTGAGGATTCCGGCCTTTTCGCCGACGGCAGCGGTCAGCTCCCTGAGCAGCCGCTCCACTTCCCGGTTCCATGCCGATTCGAGCTCCCTGACCTCGTTGTTTTTCTCGAATACTTCAACCGGCTCCATGTAGACCGTTTGTCCCGTCGCCGACGTATCATGAATCAGTCCCTTTATTTTGCGCTTATGCTCCACCCTGACCGGTATCACGAGGCGTCCGCTCCGCAATGTGGCTTCCTCCTCGCTGGTCATGCCCGCTTCACGGCTCTGTTTGAGGATGCGCTGCAGGATGGTCCGTGCCGCCTGCCGCTGCGAAACCAGCTTCCTGCTGATGCGCGAAAGCTCCGGACTGGCATTCGGTTGGATCTCGCCCTTTTCGTCCACTACTTTCATGATCCTGCTCTCCAGCTCCTTGTCCGGGATCAGCCCCCCGGCAATGCGCCAGAGCCGCGGCACCGCCTCCTGATGCCGTGAAAAAAAACTGCGCAGCAACCGTGCCGAAACGGCCCACATGCCAATATGGGCAAGACTTCTTCCGTCCAGCACAAACCGCTCCACCCGTGCTTTCGCCAGCGCACCGGAGACATCATGCAGGGTTTGCAGCGGCGGGGCCTCCGAAGAGGACAGCAGGCGCATCATCCCGTCCACCTCATCCAGCCGGCGGATCACCTCATCCCGGGTTCCGGATGGATGCAACTTTTCCAAAAGCACCTCGCCGGCAGGGGTGGAGAGATATCCGGCCAGGACTTCCCTTATTTTTTCAAATTCCAGTTTTGCCAGGGCAAATTCGGGGAAAGCCATAACTTAAGTGAAAACAGAACCCGGGTTTCAGGTGGAAAACATTGTGTCCGGGCAAAGATACAAACCATTTAAAACAGATTTTCAAAGCAATCAGCTTACAGGTATATTTTCTGCCTATGATCGTGGTTTTTCTCATACTGCTTGTAATCGGGCTGCTCGGGGGGGTGATAGCAGGTCTCTTCGGGCTGGGTGGCGGCATCCTGTTTGTCCCGGTGCTTCTGTTCCTGTTTCAGTCGGCCGGGGTGCAGGATCCGGTGCTCTGGACCGTGGGTACCAGTCTGCTGTGCAATTTTACGGCTTCGCTGAGCAGCAGTTTCAAGCATTTCCAGATGGGGAACAGTTATATCAGGGAGGGCGTCATGATCGGACTGTTCGGGGTGGCCGGCACCTTCATCGGCCGGGTTATCGCGACATCGCCTTACTACAGTGAGCGGGAGTTTGTCATTTTCTTCTCGATCATCCTCTTCTACTCGGTATACCACTTCCTGCGCAAAAGAAAAACGCAGCAGCAGGATACTGCCGATGAAGTGACAGTTATGCGCTGGTACCAGTCTGTCCTGATTGGCCTGGCATCCGGTGTATTGGCCCCGCTGGCCGGGGTTGGGGGTGGACTCATTATGGTGCCGGCCATGACCATCCTGCTCTCCTTCGGATTCCGCAAGGTCGTAAGCATATCCTCCCTGGCCATTGTGATGATCACCCTTTCCGGGTGGATGCAGCTGGCTTTCATGGGGCCGCTCACACCCGGTTATTCCGGACTGCATCTCGGGTATGTCGATTTCGGAGTGGCGATACCTCTCATCATCGGAAGTTTCTACGCGGCCAGGCGAGGTGTGTGGCTTCTGAGTGTGGTCCGGCTGCGAACTCTGGAAATTGCGTTCTCGGTGCTGCTTTTGTTCGTGGCGGCACGAATGCTCTACGGACTGATGTGAACCGAATGAAGGTGTCCTGTCAGGTGACTGTGTTCTTTTCGACGATTTCACGGATCTGCTGCTTCAGCACGTCCATGTCAACCGGCTTGACAAGAAATCCATCGGGATTGGTATCCTCCGCTTCCATGCGCGTTTTTTCATTGGCATTGCCCGTCAGATAGATGACAGGAACTGTGGAGAATTCGCGGATTCGCCTCACCGTTTCAATACCGTCAATATCTCCCTTGAGTTCAATATCCATCAGAACAAGATCCGGCTTCTCTTCCCGTGTCAGGTCGATCGCCTTGTCTCCGCTCTCCGCTTTGCCTGCTATCTCGTAGCCCATCCGGCGTATCTGCTTTTCCAGAAGCATCGAAATGATGTAGTCGTCCTCCACCAGCAGAATGCGTTTCATCTTGACATTCGGATAGATGGTTTCAACCGCATTACGCA
>SKYW01000041.1 GCA_007127695.1 Balneolales bacterium
GCATCCGGCAAGTGTTTGAGTCCAACCGGATACTGACGTACCCCACTCAGCAGCACGATCTCGGAAAACGCATCCCCGCATTTTTCGATCTGATGCTCCAGAAGCGTTCCGCCACCGAATGGCAGCATGGCCTTGTCGCGGCCCATCCGCCGGGACCCGCCGCCGCAAAGCAGGTACAAAGGCCGGGCCGAAGCCGGGTTCTGCTGGCCTGGCTGGCCTGTTCGGGGCAGGCTGATCTGGCGATTGTTCCGGGACCGGTCTAACATTCCTCTATCCGGACTTTTTCTGTTACGAACATCTTGTCGCAAAACTCTTCGAACAAAGTGCAGCATTCCCTGACCACCTCGGGATCGACATCATAGCAGATAGACGGACCCGTGATTTTTCCCTTTATCAGACCGGCCTCCTTCAGGGTTTTCAGGTGCTGTGATACCGTGGACTGGGCCAGCGGCAAAATGGTGGATATGTTACCGCACATGCACTCCTCCTTGCTTGCAAGGATTTCCAGTATGGCGATGCGCGCCGGGTGGGACAGGGCCTTGGCCAACTGCGCAAACCGGACCTTGTCCTTGTCGAATTCCGAAGCTTTGTTGAGGGCCATCATAATTTAAAGTTTGTCTAAATAATCACGTTAAACTAATAGATAAAATTTACCAGCCCCGTTTAAAACATTTATAACAAAACGTACAGGGCGTTTTTCACGGGCCATCAGGCACCACAAAATAGTCTGAACAAAAAAGTCAAGGAGCTATCAGGAAAAAGCGCTTTTTTGCATCTTGACAATCAAATCTGAAATATCTTTATTTGACCTATCGTAAATATACGATATACGATAGCATTTGCAATAATCATTCGCAGTTATTTCAGCATTGCGCTTCCGGCAGGCCCTGTCGACACTATTCTGATCACAGGGGCTCTCAGGTAACCGTCCGGAAGTCAAGTGGAAAAATCATTCATGGGATCAGCAGCGAGTCAACCATGGCCGATGCGTTTCACCCGGATGCCTGTCCGGATTGCCATGGACTCTTCGGCTGTCCGCAACCATTCACATCGAACATATCCATGAAAACAAAATCGATTCCATTGTTTTTGACAGTACTGGTAGCATGCATGGGGCTTTTTGGCAGCGCTGCCGCGATTGACCGTCACGACCAGGCTCCGCGCGGCCAGGTATGGGGCTATATTTTTGGTGACTTTTACTGGAAAGCAGCCGGTGAAAATCCCGGATGGGGTCAGGCGGAGTACACCCGGACCAACAAGAACATGATGGCCGGCCAGCTTCGCAGGCTGTACCTGGGCTACAACTACAAGATCAGCGACCGCTTCTCTAGCCGCGTGCTGCTGGAAGCCAATCCCGGCACCCTCATGAACAATGGCGCTTATGGTGTTATCGTCAAGCAGGGCTATCTGCAGTGGGAAGTGCCCTTTGAGCTGCTTCACAATCAGAACGTGCGGGTCGGACTCATCCCCTCCCCGGTCTTCGCCTTCCCCGAGCGCACCTGGGGCTACCGTTCGGTGGAAAAGGAAGCACTTGATGCCCGCGGTCTCGGACGCTCGGTGGACCAGGGCGTCTCCTACAGCGGTCACTTCGATCCCGATAACAACTACGGAATCACCCTGATGATTGGCAACGGCTCGGGTACGCGTCCGGCCACCGATCGCTACTTCGAATATTACACTTCTGTATTTGCCCGGCTGTTCGACCGCCGCTTCAGCGTGGAGGTGATGTCCAACTACAAGTACCTGGGCAACGACAACCGTTTCGGGATTATCCGCGGCTTTTTTGCCTGGGAAAACACTCATTTCACGCTGGGCGCCGAAGTGGCGCAGGTGTACAACAGCGTCTCGGGAAGCCAGGGTTTCACCGACATCGAGCCGCTGCTTATCTCCCTGTTCACCTCCTTCGACCTGCCGTTCATCACCGACAACCTGCGTGCATTCCTGCGCTACGACATGTTCAACCCGGATCGCAACTACAGCGACACCAAGGTCTATCCAGACAATTTTCCGTCCGACCTGCGCTTTGTGTACCAGCAGGATCTTCTAATAGCCGGCCTTCACTATGCGCCTCATGAGCGGGTCAACATCATGCCGAATATCTACATGAACATCTATGACGACAAGCGGCCGAATCCAACCGACCGTGCCGCCGACGTGGTGTTCCGAACCACATTGTATTACAGATTCTGAACGGCGAGGAAAAAAGACTATTGATAAACCGACCTCGCTAAATTCGAAAACAGTATCCCGAAATCACAAAATATTTCAACATTATGGCAACTGCGGAATCTTCATCCCCGTATCTGACGCGCACATCCAAACTGTTTCGCGTCTCCCTGATACTGGGCATCGTCGCCCTGGTCATCGGCGCATTCGGTGTCTTCCAGGTGCTGGTTTTCGGCAACCTGGGAAGCCTGTCCACCGAAGTGCCCTGGGGGTTATGGGTCGGACTCTACGAGTATTTCGTGCTGCTTGAAGTGGGCGCGGTTCTCTCCTTTACCCTGCTGCGCTACGGCGGGGGCCTCAAGGAGCTGGACAAGCTGGGTCCCATCATCATGCTCACCGCCCTGGCCGCCCTTGTAGGCGCCCTGGTTTCGATCTTCCACGACCTCGGCCAGCCCTTCCGGGTGTGGATGCCCATCCTGCGTCCCGATTTCGGCTCGTTGCTCACATGGATGATCTGGCTCCACCTGGCCTATATGATCATCCTGGTCATCGAACTGTGGGCCTACCGGTACGGACGCAAGGACATCGTCAAAAAGATGGCCTACATCAGCCTGCCGGCCGGCGCGGCCCTGGTCGCCGTGCTCGGCTCCTTCCTGAGCGTCGCCGCGGCGCGTCCGCTCTGGAACGACCTGCTGCTGCCGGTCGTCTACCTCATCTCGGCTTTCGTGGTTGGAACCGGCGTAGTGCTGCTGCAGCATCTGGTCTTCTCCCCCGTCTACGGCACTTCGGAGTATCACA
Organism: Balneolales bacterium; assembly: GCA_007127695.1. GTDB lineage: Bacteria > Bacteroidota > Rhodothermia > Balneolales > Natronogracilivirgulaceae > SKNL01. The sequence goes on from SKYW01000041.1 coordinate 2,965, forward strand.
AACTGGCTCACCGGCTGGGACGCTGGTTCTTCTCCTGGATCCTGGTGGGCATCTTCACGGCGCTGACCATCTCCCTGGTGATGACCTACGCTGAGGTTCCCGCCACGGCGGCCATCCTGCGGCAGATGCTGTTCGGGGAATACGCCTGGACCCTCTGGGTCTTCCATGTGGGACTGGGCATCCTCTTGCCGGTGGTGCTGCTGTTCTGGCAGGAAAAGATGCAGAGCGACCGTGCGCGGAAGTACGCGCTTGGCGGGGCATCGGGACTGCTGGTCCTGAACTTCCTCATGGTGCCGATGAACGTGGTGATCCCGGCGCTGGCATACCGCTACGACCATGTCCGGGACACACTGGTCCGCTTCGAGTATTTCCCGCAATTGGTCGAGTGGCTGGTGATGGTGTTCGTGGTCGGACTGATGCTGGTGATCTTCGCGCTGGGAATTCTTCTGGTAATACAACCATTCTACAGGGTCGCCTTACAAACCCCCACCGCAACCACTACCACACCAGGCACTTCCGAAGATGATACTGAGCCATTATTTAACAACGAGGAACAATGAGTAACGAGAACACACATCTCTCTCCGGATTCCATATTCAACATGAAAAAGAACCGGACCGGCAACGGGCATACCCGGCCCCCGGAGGCACCGGAACCCGGAACGGACAACGGCGTCCGGAATCAATCCGCCGGCGATCTTTCGCGACGGAATTTCCTGAAATCGATGGGTGCCGGTGCTGCGGTAGTGGGTATGGCGGCGGGATGCAGCCGTGCCCATGCCAACGAAGGGCTCGAGCACCTCGAGGGCACCAACCTTGTGATGGTGATCGACCTGCAGCGCTGTACCGGTTGCGGCGGATGCGACGTGGCCTGCAAAAACGAGAATAACCTGCGCCAGGGCCATTTCTGGTCCCACCACATCACCCATACGACCGGCAAATTCCCGAAC
>SKYW01000008.1 GCA_007127695.1 Balneolales bacterium
CGTTTGTCATTGACCGCCGGCCCCGGCGCATTGGATTACTTCGGGTGCATTTTCTATCTTGCCTGACACCCCGGCAAGCCTTGAAAATATCCCGATCCATAGCATCCCGACACTATCCCCGGATCACATTCCGGAACGGCGGGCGCATGCTCTGGAACCCGCTGAAACGGCAGCTCCTCAAATTCCGTCCAGAAGAGAGGATCCGCCTTCAAGTCCTCGATTATCTGATCCTACAAAGCAGGATCCCATCCTCCCGCATTGCCGTGGAAAGCCCCGTGCCATCCCGGTTTTCACGCGGACGGACCGACCTTCTGTGCTACGACAGCCAGTTCCATCCGTTGCTCCTTATCGAGTGCAAGGCAGACAATGTGCGCCTTGGACCCCGTGCCGCCACCCAGTCCGCCGTCTACAACCGTTTCGTCAAAGCGCCCTACCTCATGCTCACCAATGGCCTGGAGGATGCGTATTTCCATGTCGCCAAACAACTTGAGGCCATCGACAAAGCCGATTATCCCGCTGAGTTCGTGCCGCATGATGATGCGAACTGGCACTCGGCTGACCCCGACTACTGGATGGAACGCGGATTCCTTCCAAACGGTCTTCCGACCAACGCCGCCGCTACCCTCGCACACCGGCTGGCCCAGCTCTTTCACCTATCGGAGGAAACCCGCAGCTGGCTCAGCATTCCGTTTCCGGGCCATCAGAGGCCGCAGGCGCACCATTACCTGCTGCTGTCCGCAGCCAGCCACCCGGATACGCTCATCGCCGTCACGCTCTGTGCCGTCACGCCGGACACGGCTGCCTTCTCGGCCGTTGCCAACCGGAAAAAACGGAATATCGCTTATTTTTGCTGCTCCCTTGGAAGGGACGGCACCTTCCATGACCCGCAACTTTTTCTGGAAAAAAATGGCGATATTCATGAGTCCGGAAACGGCATGATGGATACTCCGCTTGCTTCTGCTCTGCGTGTCATGCTTCCTGCCGGCGACAGCAAACTTATGGAACTGAATGAATTCTGGCTTTCAATGGATGACGGACCAGTTTCAAAGGATATGGATCCGATTCCGGTCCATACGGAGCTGACAACCGAACAGGGCATCCGGTCCGCCCGGAACCTTGCCCGAATCCTGGAACGCCTGCTCCTCGAAACATGATCTGCCGAACCGCGCAACCACACGGCCACCCTCTACATACAAACCTGCCAAAACCTGAAAATCCATGCATCACGAACACCGCAAAAAACTCCTCACACTGTTCAAGGATGAAAAAGAGAGCATCCTCTTCCTGAAAGGCGGAACCGTATCCCACCGCTACGACACCGATTTTGAATACCCCTTCCGGCAGGAGTCCAATATCCTGTACCTGACCGGCGCGGAGGAACCCGATATGTCGGCCGTGATCCATACCGGAACGGGCGAGTTCACCCTGGTGATCCCACGGCGCAGTGCGCAGTATGCTGTCTGGATGGGCGTTGTGCGACCGGCAGAGCAGTATCGCGAACTGTACGGGCCGGATCACGTCATCTACGACGACGAGCTGCCGGACTGGTTGAAAAAGCTGGGTCCGGATACCGTTCACTGCCTGCCCGGCGCCGGGGAGGATATCCGGCAGTTCGGCCTCACTCCGGAAACCGGCCACCTGAAAGATGCCCTGGCCTGGTGCCGGGTACTTAAAACCGATGAGGAGATCGCATTTCTCAAAACCGCCGCCGCCGCCGCCAACCAGGCGCATCTGGAAGTCATGCAGGCCGTGTATCCCGGCGCCTTCGAGTACGAAATGAAGGCCGTATTCGACTACCACACCATCCGGCACGGACAGATCCACGCGCCCTACTCCGGCATCTTTGCCTCCGGACCGGGATCGGCCATCCTCCATCACACCGGAAAACACCGCCGCCTCGGCGACGGAGAGCTGTTCCTGGTGGATGCGGGTTCGGAATACCACGGCTACGCCTCCGACATCACGCGGACCTATCCCGTCAACGGCCGATTCACCCCGCTCCAGGCCGATATCTACGATATCGTGCTCGATGCGCAGACCAGCGCGCTGAACATGATCCGTCCAGGCAACAAAATGGAGGATGTGCACCTTGCTGCCGCGAGGGCCATCGTCACGGGGCTGCGCGACACCGGCCTGGTGAAGGGCGGGACGGATGAGCTGATGGAAAAGAACGTTTTCGCGCTGTTTTTCCCGCACGGACTCGGTCATTTCCTGGGACTCGACACCCACGATGTCGGCGGCTACCCCAAAGGCACTGAAAAAATTGACCGTCCCGGTCTGCGTTTCCTCCGTGCCCGGCGCATCTTTGAAGCCGGCATGGTGCTCACCATCGAGCCCGGACTTTATTTCATACCCGCACTGCTGGAACCGGCCCTTGGCGACAAGACCGTCTCCGGATATCTCAACGAAAAACGTCTCCCGGAGCTGTTCGATTTCGGCGGGATCCGCATCGAGGACAATGTGATCGTACGCGAGGATGGGTACGAGAACCTGACCACCGTGCCCAAAATCCGCCAGGAAATCGAGCTGGTGATGGGCTGAGCCGGGCCTGGAAACGAAGCACACGCACCGGCCCCATCCACCCCGTTCCGGTATACGACTTTTCTGGATAGGGAGCGTTCCTTTTGTTACCTTTACAGGATATCCGAACTTCACCTTTCCCTTCTGAAATGTCCCCCAGCTACAAAGCACTTACCCGCGCTTACCGTCCCCAGACGTTTGAAGACATCGTCTCCCAGGAGCATGTCAGCAATACGCTGAAGAATGCCATTGAAAACAACCGTTTGAGCCATGCGTACCTGTTTTGCGGTCCACGCGGTGTAGGTAAAACCACCATGGCACGGGTGCTGGCGCGCACCATCAACGAGGTGGACATGGATGTGGACGGGGAGCAGCTCAACAACACACTGAACATCGTCGAGATCGACGCGGCTTCCAACAATAGCGTGGAGGATGTGCGGGCCCTGCGTGAGCGGGTGCGGATCCCCCCGCAGAGCGGACGGTTCAAGGTGTACATCATCGATGAGATCCACATGCTCTCCAAGCAGGCCTTCAATGCCCTGCTGAAGACGCTGGAGGAACCGCCGGCGCATGTCATTTTCATCTTTGCCACCACCGAGCCGCACCGCATCCTTCCGACCATCCTCTCCCGTTGCCAGCGATTCGATTTCCGGCGGATCACGGTGGATGAGATCGTGGGGCGGCTGGAGCTGATCGCGCAAAGGGAGGATATCAGCATCGACAAGGAGTCGCTGCACGTTATCGCGAAAAAGGCGGACGGGGCGCTCCGGGATGCGCTGGGCATCCTGGACCAGACCATTGCCTTCTGTGGCACAACCATCACCTATGACGACCTGCACCGGGCGCTGAACATCGTCAGCTCCGAGCGGATGTTTGAGCTTACCGATGCGCTGATCCGCAAGGATGCACGGGCCGGCATGGCACTGCTGCACAACCTGCTGCACATCGGCAACGACATCCAGGAATTCCTGGCCGCGCTGACCGAGCATTTCCGCAACCTCTACCTGGCCAAAGACAGTCAGAATTTTTATCTGATTGAAGCCACCAGGGACACCAGGGAGCGGTTTCAGGAGATGGCCTCTGCCTTCTCTGTAGATGACCTGATGCGCATGATGCACATCGTGCACGAGGCCGAGTTCTCAATCCGCCAGGCACAGCAGCCCAGGATCCATCTGGAGATCACACTGCTGAAACTGTTCCACATGACACGCAGTGACGGCCTCACGGAACTGCTGCTCAAGCTGGAAACACTGGAGCAGAAACTGGCGCAGCAACCGGATGCGGCCCAACAGTCCGATGACACCCGGCAATCCGCTCCCGCGCAACAGGGATCCATCCAGAAACAGCAAGCGCCTTCTGCAAAACAGCAAGCGCCTTCTGCA
>SKYW01000210.1 GCA_007127695.1 Balneolales bacterium
GCTCCCCGGCCTGCCGCAAGTCTGTGCTCCCCGGCCTGCCGCAAGTCCGTGCTTTCCGTTACCGTCACAATTGGGTAATTTTAGAACCAGAAAACAGGGATGCTGCCTGCACGGAACAGGCACGGACAGCCTCATCTGTCTGAACCGATACAATTATTTATTATTTTGACTTGTCATGAACCGATTTCTTATCCTAGCCACCCTCCTAATGATCACAGCATCATTAATATACTCCTGCCGAACCACCAAAGAAGCCGGACCTGAGGACATCGTCTCCACTGTGACCGGCGCATCGGCGCACTGGGTATCCGCCGACCGTCTCATCTGGGACAGCAGTCCCCTTGCCCACCGTCATGAAATCAGGTACAGCCAGAAGGCGGCCATCCGGGTGGATACCAACGGGGTTACCGGCGGCACGGTGATCCCGGTCGGGAGCCAGGTCCGGCTGGACAGTGAACTGGTCGACCGGTACCGCCACATCTCGGACCGCCAGGCATTCCGCATCGACGCCGGCAGGAACGAAATCTTCGAGGCGGTAAAAGGGCAGCTCATCGCCATTGCCTATGACCTTCGCGGCAAGCCCGTCGCCGCCACACGCGTGCAATTCCCCGGCGTCATCGACAAGCTGTTCTTCTATGACGGCGAGCTGGGTCCCGTTTACCGGGGGGATGAGCTTTCCGCCAGCCTCTGGGCACCCACCGCACTCTCGGTAACGCTCCGGATCTATGATGAGCAGAAGAATCTGGTGGATACGGTCCTGCCCGACCATTTGCAGGGCGGCAACCGCGCGGCTCATGAAGATGCGACAGGCGCGGCAGGCACGACAGATGAGACCGGTGGCACAGGCCCCGGCGAGTCGGCGGACAGCGGCCGGGACGAGCCGATGGATTCCGAGCCGGCCATGACACCCCCGGAAGACGGCGTGTGGCGCTTCAGCGGTGCCCGCGGCGACTGGGACCGCAAATTCTACCGCTATGAGATCACCGTCTACCACCACGTCAACGGACGCGTGAACACCTACGAGGCGACCGATCCCTACTCGGTGAGCCTGGCCATGGACAGCCGGTTCAGCCAGTTCGCCGACCTCACCGACGACGACCTGAAACCGCAGTGCTGGGGACGGCTCAGCAAGGAGCTTCCACATCCCGCCGACATCACCCTGTACGAGGCGCACCTGCGGGACTTCAGCGTCAACGACAAGACGGTCCCCGAAGAACATCGCGGCACCTACATGGCCTTCCGGCACAACGGCCTGCTCGACCGCAACCTGTCCGATGGCATGGCGCACCTCAAGCGCCTCTCCGATGCCGGGCTCACCCACCTGCACCTGCTGCCCGTCAACGATATCGCCAGTGTCATTGAGAATCCCGAGCGCCGGGTGGATCTGCACATGCCGTACAGACGCATCTGCGACGTACTGCAGCATCCGGGGCTCTTTGAGCAGTGCGAGCGCCGGCAATTCATCCCCATACGTGAGGCCTTTGAGCAGATGGTGGACGAAAACCCATCCACCCACCTGGTCCAGAAGCCCTACAGCCTGCCTGGCCGCATGCGCGGACTCGCCGCTGTCGACGGCTTCAACTGGGGTTACGATCCCTTCCATTTCAATGTGCCGCAAGGCAGCTACGCGACCGATCCCGACGGGGTGACCCGCATCCTCGAGCTCCGTACGATGGTCCAGTCGCTTGCGCAGATCGGGCTCAATGTGGTGGTGGATGTGGTCTACAACCATACCTTTGCCTCCGGTCCCACCTCGCGGTTTTCGGTGCTGGACAAGGTGGTGCCGGGCTACTATCACCGCTACGATCCCGATACCGGCGCCATGGAGACATCCACCTGCTGCGAAAACACTGCCGCCGAGCATGCCATGATGGAGAAGCTGATCATCGATTCGGTGCTGCTCTGGGCAAAACACTACAAGATCGATTCGTTCCGGTTTGACCTGATGGGCCACCATCCGCGTTCGGTCATGGAGCGGCTGCGGGACGAACTGGCCAAGCTGACCCTCGAGGAGCACCAGGTGGATGGTGCCAGCATTTACATTTACGGAGAAGGATGGAATTTCGGCGAGGTGGCCGACGACCGGATCTTTGTCCAGGCCACGCAATTCAACATGGGTGGAACCGGCATCGGCAATTTCAACGACCGGAGCCGTGATGCCATCCGCGGCGGCAATTTCACCAACAACGGACGCGCGCAGGGATTCATCAGCGGACGTTTCCTGTTCCCCAATGAGGAGTCCGATCCCGGACAGGAAGAGGATCTGGCCTGGCTGCTGGATGCGGCCGACCGGATCCGCGTGGGTATGGCGGGCAATCTGGCGACCTATCCCTACATCAACCGGGAGGGCAGGCGCGCTGTCGGCGGCGACGAGATGATCGGTTTCGCACTGAAGCCGCAGGAGTCGGTCAATTACATCGACAAGCACGACAACGAGACGCTCTGGGACAACACCCAGGCGAAACTGCCGCTGGACATGGAAACGGATGATCGTGTGCGCGTGCACATGCTCGGCAACGCCTTCATCAATTTCGGACAGGGCGTGCCGTTCTACCAGATGGGGACCGATATACTGCGTTCCAAATCACTGGACCGCAACAGCTTTGACTCCGGAGACTGGTTCAATGCGGTGGACTTCAGCCTGGAGTCGCATCTCTGGGCGCAGGGGCTGCCGCCGGCATGGGATAACGAGGCGCGCTGGGACGACATCCGCGCGCTGTTCCGTGATGCCAACGTGGATGTGCGCCGCGAACACATGGAGCTGGCCCACCGGCTGTTCCGGGAGCAGCTGCGCATCCGCTATTCCTCACCGCTGTTCCGGCTGCGCACGGCAGAGCAGATCCACAAGCGCCTGGCGTTCCACAATACCGGACCGGATCAGGAGCCCGGCATCATTGCCATGACCATTTCCGATGGCCGATGCGCCGGGGAACCGCTGGATCCGGACTACGACGGCATTCTGGTGATCTTCAATGCGGATAATCAGGCACGTGATTTTGATCTGGATCTGGAAGGGATGACCTGGGAAGGCCTGGAGCTCCACCCGGTGCAGCGTCAGGGCGACGATCCGGCAGTCCGGCAGTCGGAGCGCGAAGGCGGCAGCTTTCGCATTCCTGCTCTGACGGCCGCCGTTTTTGTGATGCCGCAGAAAGAAGCGCAGGGCTCGTTTGTCTGCAACGAATGAGACGTATCCATCCAAAAGAAAAAACAGGCCCGGAGATTTTGAAATTCGGGTTTGTTTGGGTACTTTTTTACTGTTTACGATCAGTTGGGAACCTGCTGGAACACGTCCTCTGATCGGTTGTTGATTCACTATCCGGATTCGGTGTATTGGTGATGCCACCGTTTCCCATTATGTATTGTTCCATCACCATGTCGCAGCAGTGATCATTATGTATTGTACCGTCACCATGTCGCAGCAGTGATCATTATGTATTGTACCGTCACCACGTCGCAGCAGTGACCATTATGTATTGTACCGTCACCATGTCGCAGCAGTGACCATTATGTATTGGATGTACGAGATGTATTGGATGTACGAGGCAGCCATCGCCAGTCAGCAGACAGTGCAGCCGCACGTTATTGAACGCACCTGTTTCAGCTGGCAAGATGAGGCGTGCTTCTCTGCCTGATAATGGCACCCGCCTGTTGGAAAGGCGATTTTTATAATAATTTCAGTGGCTTTCAGCCAAAGACCTAACAATTAGTTATATGAGTTCCGGAGCGTTGATCCTGGTCCTGTCATCCCTTCTTATTATCGGGGGTGGGCTGGCTCTGTTTCTCTGGGCGTTTTTCAACGGCCAGTTTGACAACATACAGCGGGGGAGCATGCTTCCTTTTGACGAAGAGGAGCCGCCGGGAAAGCGTACCGA